>JBHLMB010000613.1:0-2577 GCA_048938565.1 Promethearchaeota archaeon
TACCAGACTCTATTGGTTCTATTCTTTTACTCGAGCATTTAGATCTTAGTAGTACAAATATGGTAAACATTCCGACCACCATAGGAAATCTTTCGTCGCTAAAAGAACTTAATTTAAGCAGCAATGCAACATTAAAAACGATACCTGAACCTATAGGAAATCTTTCTTCTCTGATTATCCTAAACCTTCATTCTACTAGCTTGAGTGGTCTTCCTGAAAGAATTGGAAAACTCGCAAATCTCGAAACTTTAGATTTAGGTAGAATAATGCCTTTAGAAGCTCTTCCAGATTCGATTGGAAACTTATCATCGCTTAAAACACTAGATTTGGCGGGAAATAAGAATTTAACATCACTCCCTCAATCAATTGGAGGTCTTACATCACTACAAATTCTGAATCTCGAGGGTGCGAAAATCACCTCAATTCCCGAATCTATAGGAGGATTAACTTCCTTAAAAAGGTTAAATTTATTGAGAAATCAGGTAGAAGTACTTCCAGAATCTATTGGAAAGCTTTTGGCACTTCAAGAATTAGATTTATCCGAGAATAGGTTGAAAAGTCTTCCCGAATCAACGGGAAACTTGCTAAATCTTGAAGCACTCCTGTTAGGGGGAAACAATCTATTAAATTTACCGTATTCCGTTGGGAATCTTGAAAACATAAAACTCTTATCAATGAGTCAGAACCAATTACAAGAAGTTCCTGATAGCATAGGAAAGCTTAAATCGCTTCAGAAATTAAGTTTATTGAAGAACGAGCTCACATCTCTGCCAAGGGATCTTGGCGACTTGGTTGACTTGGAATACCTCGATCTCAGGGCTAATAAGTTTACTGAATTACCAGGACCATTATGGTCATTAATAAATTTAAAAGACTTGAAATTGGATAATAATCCCTGGAACGAGACTGACCAATATATTATCAACAAGCAAGATCTCAGGTTATTACGGGACGAGTGCAGGAAACGCGCCACGATCAATGTGTTCCTAAGTCACGCAGTAGTTGATTTCGATTACTTCCGCATTAAAGACATGTCCGAATACTTGGAGAAGCAAAACGAGGTTTATAAGGCTTATTACTGCGAGGAGGACTTGACGGGAAACATTGACGATTTCATGGACGAAAAAGTACCCCAATGCCAGTTGGTGCTCTTTTTTGGTTCAAACAAGTCGGTAAATAATTCAATTGATTGTGCTCACGAAATTGAATTGGCCAATAAACACGAGATTAAAATCGTGCCAATTAAGGGACAGGATGTATCATGGGAAGACTTAGGGAAAACAGGCCTTAGTCGGGAACTTGGACACGAGTTTATTCCCGAAGAGTTCGATACCTTCTGCGAGGACATGTTCAATTACGTGAAGAAACTCAAGGAAGACGTGAACCTTTTCGACACGAAAGAGGGCAAAATTGACACGCAGAAGCTCAACATAAATAGCACACTAGGTAGTTTATTTGACTCGAACGACTTCAGAGAACTTATAGCGGAAAATGTAGAAGAACTTAAAACGCTTTTTGAGGATTTAAACGCTAATAAAATAACTCCGATGGATTACTACCTGAAAACAGCTCAACTTCTATCAAAGAAATAACATTATTTTTACTTTCCTTTTTTTTTATTCTCATAATTTTTATATTATGCAAATGGTTTAATTACATATTACCTGCTAACAAAACATTACTTTGTTTTAAGAAGAAGCGATTGATTGATGCGTTCGAGACTACCATATCATATTATTTGGCCTCAATACTTTGAGATCAAACGAACCCGCACGAACGGACGGCGCGTTCCTAAGAAATTCGCCTCAGACAAGATTTCAATTGAACTCATTGCGAAAGCGGCAAGAAGGTTGGGATATACCGCTGAAATTGAGAAAAATTATCAATATCCAAGAACATGGTGGGACGAGCCAGGTAGGGTGTTGATTGACACGAAGGGAAAGAAGAAATCGAAAGTATTGATTGAAGTTGCTAAAAAAATTATGAAAATGCGATCAAAATAGGACACGATTAAATACAATGCACGAGTTTGCTTTCGCTTACGACATTTTCAAAGTGGCAGAAGCTACTGCCAAAAAATACAACGCCAAACGAATCACTCAAGTACTTCTTGAGATTGGCGAGCTGACCTTGATCGTTCCCAATCTATTAAAGCGTTCTTTTGAAATGGCAACTGCGGGATCAATTGCAGAAGGAGCGGAGCTTGTTATTCAAATTCTTCCCGGAAAAATACGATGTAGGGATTGCAATAACATCTCAGAGGTTACAGTGACAGAGGAAGCAAAATTAACGGGACTTCAGTTATTTAGATGCGGACATTGCCAAAGCAATAATACTGAGGTCGTAGATGGTAAGAAAGCAAATGTAAAGAATATTAAAATAGAAGAATAATTTCTATAAATTAATGAGAAGTTCTATTAGAATTTAAACCCAAATTATTAAAAGAAATCTTTATTATTGAGCTACAACCAAATTGTATTCTCGATAAAAATGCTTGATAATTCGGAACAAAAAAAAAAAAAATTCATTTCAGTTAATTGCATTAGCAATCATTTTTAATCTTTCCTTGTTTTACTT
>JBHLMB010000614.1:0-2573 GCA_048938565.1 Promethearchaeota archaeon
ATTCCACACGTGTGGCCATTGTCAAAAGGAATTCCAACCGGGAGATGTCATCTGGAAACGGTTCACGGCTAACGCGAGTGGGGCGAGGATCAAGGCGTACCTCTGTGAGGAGTGCTACGACGGGTTGTTCATGGATCTGTGAGGGGGTGATCAAACGGCAGACCTGAACGAGTTTGTGAAAGGGTGGATCAAGAAAGACAAAGCGTTCCGTGTCCCGGGATTCTTGCATAAGCGGATATGCGAACGGGAAGGATGCTCACTAGAAGAAGCAGAGAAGGGTTCTGATGTCGCTTTATCTATAAGAGGAATTGAGATCGGAAAGGACATAGGCAAAGATGAGACTTTATTCGTTAACTTGCCAGAATCCCATGTAAGACAATTAATGGCGAAATTCTTGAACGAACTTACTTCAGATCAAAAAGAAGTTCTTCGAGAATATATTAAAATGATGCGAACCCATTCTCATCCTTGGTGGGGAATGTAATAATATGTAAGAGTTCTAAGGTAAATACCAATCCATATCTTGAAGTTTTTTAGAGCACTATTATACTTCCTGTCAAGCGAATATCTCTTGACGAGCTACCAATATGAATCTTGAATTCTCCTGCTTCAACCTTCCAGCTGTGACTAATCTCATCGTAAAATGATAAATCATTGGGGCTTATTTGAAAACTAATTGATTTTTTCTCTCCTGGTTCGAGCCTTATTTTTTGAAAACCTTTTAACTCTCTAATTGGTCTATCCACGCTTGATTCCACATCTTGCACGTAAAGTTGGACAACCTCGCTTCCTAAACGATTACCAGAGTTAGTGATTTCAAGAGACACTGTGAATTGTTCTCCTTTAGTTATTTTCGTTTTGTCTATTATTAAATTCGAATAGGAAAAACTCGTGTATGAAAGACCATGGCCAAAACAAAACAGAGGGTCAATGTCGTGCTTGTCAAAATGGCGATAACCTACGAACACACCCTCGTCATAATATACCTCATCTCCTTGGGAATATTTCACTCGAAAATCCTTTTTCTCAACTCTAAGGTCTCCCTCTTTTATGTTCTCCCATCTTTTTAATCCAGGGTACGAACGATATGAGGAATGTGCAGGAGAATCCGAAAGTTTTTTTGGAAAAGTAATTGGTAACTTTCCAGAGGGATTAACATCTCCGAATATAACATCGGCAAGAACATTTCCTCCTTCCATTCCAGCGTACCATGCTTGCACTACAGATGGAACATCTTCTATCCAATTCTCCATTGCAATTGGAGAGCCGCTGATAATTACGACTATCGTGTTTGGATTTTTCTTTACCATTTTCTTGATGAGTTTTTCTTGCCTAGAAGGTAGCTCTAAATAGAGCCTGTCTTTATTTTCACTGTCAAAAAATTTCTTATGGTTGAGTCCAACGCATAATACAATAGCGTCTGCATTTTCAGCTGAAGAAGTTATCTTAAACTTATTTTTAGATTTTTTTTTTAATCCTTTATATGGGGTGATTTCATACAATGCTCTTACAATTGAACTACCTCCTCCAAAAGCCATTTTTTTCCTTGCATTGGGACCCAATATGGCTATTTTTTCAATTTCTTGTAGATTTAGTGGTAAAAGTTCTTTTTTATTTTTTAGAAGGACCATTCCCTCTTCTGCTATTTCTCTAGCTATTTGTTGATGCACGGGTGTATTTTTAGATCCTTGAGGTAGTGACTCTACTTTGTCAAAATTACCCACCAAGAACATAACCCGTAAAAGCCTCCTGAGATTATCATCTAATTCTTTCTCGTTGAGAAGGTCTTTTTCCAATGCTTTTTTAATTTTTTTTGGATGATAACAAAATGCTTGATTTTTAGGAATAAACTTAACATTCCCAGGCATTTCAAGCGTCAAACCTGCTTTAATACATTTTACGGTATCTGTATATCGTGTTGCAAACCAATCAGAGACAATAAATCCTCTGAAATTCCATTCTTCAATAAGGATGTTCCGTAGTAATTCTTGATGTTCGCAACCAAATATTCCATTTATTTTATTATAGCAAGCCATTACGGCCCAAACATCCCCTTGTTTAACACAGGCTTCGAATCCTGGAAAATAGATTTCTCTTAAGGCTCTTTCGCTTACATTTGAACTAATTTTGAACCTATTGAATTCTTGATTATTTGTAATGTAATGTTTTACGCACGCAGCTATTTTCTGGCTTTGAACGCCTTTGACCGTGGAAACTCCTAATATTTTATTCAAATATGGATCTTCGGTCTGGTATTCAAAAGTCCTACCGCATAACGGGGTTCGCTGAATGTTAATTCCGGGGGCAAGGAGGATTTGACGACCTACACTCCTTACTTCTTGAGCAATAGCAATTCCAAATTTTACTGATAATTTAGGATTCCAAGTTGCAGCTCTACATATTGCTCCAGGGAAATATGTCATTTTTCCACCTAAAAGTACACCCGTTCCCACGCCATTTGGTCCGTCCGTCATTTTTAATGGTGGAATGCCCAATCTTTTCACTGAATTAGTCCAAAACAACTTTTTTCCAGAAAACAGAGATATTTTCTCTTTAAGTGTTAATCTTTGGAG
>JBHLMB010000615.1:0-2572 GCA_048938565.1 Promethearchaeota archaeon
ACAATGATATATGGATTCATCAGATAGAGCTTTAGGGGCACTTGGAGGTAAACCTTCAGCTTTTCGGACACGAGCGTGAACTGAAACCAAGTGCTCTTTAACTTTATTCCAATCCAATTCTAACAAACATTTTCGACAGGTTTCTAAAACTTTTGAAATTAATTTATTTTCTTTATTGCAGAATTTGCATCTACCCATAGAACATCATTTCTTTTTAAGAAGTAAATAGGATTTCCCAGCTTTTTGTTTGGGATTATCCTTAATTATGTATCCGTTAAATCCATTCTTTATAAAAGATTTCGTAAAGAGGGTTAACTCCTTCTCGCTTTCAGGATAAAATTCAATGATGATTCTACCATTATTCTTTAATATATTATTTAGATGAGTTGCAGTGTTATTAGCAATAAGGCTTTTTTCTTTTAAATCGTGCTTACTTGCTACTACGAAATTATATGATGAGATTGATATTGAATGATCAAAAGAAGAATATCTAAACGGAATGTGGTTAATATCTCCTAAAACTAGACTCAAATTTCTCCATTTTTCCTGTTTTTTCTTTTCTCTTGCCTTTGTTATCATATCGGATAAAATATCTAACCCTACTACTCGAAATCCCAATTCCACTAGTATCTCTGTTGAATATCCCGTTCCACATCCCATATCTAATATAAGGATTTCCTCTTTAGAATTAATCTCGTGGTGCCCCAATTTCTCATCATATAGAAATTCAACGCATTTTAAAGTAGTGTTCTTTTGATTTTTCTCCATCCACTTTTGACTATTATACTCTTCAGCACGCTTACCGAGATATGAATCTGGAAATTTTGGTAAGGAGTTTTTTCGTGTCATGTGTACTAACCATTGTATATTTTTAATAAGTATATAAATAAGGATATACTTTTGCATTTTTAAGCAACAACATGGTAAGAATTTTATGAATAATAACAAATCTATTTTAATTGTTGACGATGAGCCCGATATTACTATACTCACTTCTCAAGTACTCCATTTGGGGGGATTTAATGCCATCACATGTAATGATGGTACAGAAGCATTAAAGATTGTGGAAGAAAAATTCGACGGGATATCTTTAATATTGCTCGATATTATGATGCCTGGACGAAGTGGATTCGAGATATTGAAGGAAATCAAATCCAACAAGAAATTTGATAGTATAAAAGTGATTCTATTCACTGTCAAAGGATTTCAGGAGGATATTCAACGGGGAAAAAGATTAGGGGCTGACGCATATCTAACAAAACCTTTCTCAATAAATCATTTATTGGATTTCATCAGCAAGCAATTGAATCCTTGCTAAAATTTCTCAAAAGATTTTGAATTTTTGAGTTTTATCTATCTTTCAGACAATTTTATTAAAATTGATAACCTAATTATACTATTGATATTCATAAAAATATAATAAAAAATATAATGCCCGAAAAAGCAAATCCTCCCACCTGCTTTTCTTGTTCTAGAAATTTTGAGAAATCTCTCGACGCTTTACATTATTGTATCTGTGATATTGCAATATGTGCTAATTGCATTAGTTCAGTACAAAAAAACGATTCAACTTGGATATGTCCAAACTGTAAGACACAAAACTCTATTGAAAAAAGCAAATTAATTAGAGAGTAAAAGGGTATATGATATCTGAGTGCTCGGAAAATTGAAATTTTAACAATAGGCCTATGATGAAAACAAAATAAGATGATTTAATATTATTAAAAAGGAAAAAATCAGAGGAAGGCTGAGGCTTTGTAAACAAAAAGAACCATTGTTTGTTAATCCATCACTTAACCGTGGAAACATTTCTTTTTTCGTATTTTTATCGATTCGATTAATAGAGACGCTTGTAACGTGTTTTTTCCTTACGATAATCATTGTTTTTTCTGATTATTTAATATCTAGTTTTTATCTTCCATATGCCATACTAGTATTGAAATTTTGTCTTGGATTGACTTTTTGGATACTTTTAAGCACTATTCCTATTGTAGGAATTTATTTTTTAATTATCATTCCTTTCAGAGCAAGTGAATTGGGGCTTGCTCTTGGATTTGGCCTAGAAATGACTCCTTGGATTGCTTTTTCTTTATTTCTTATTTTGTCACTTATTAATCTTTCAATAAATACGTTTGGAACTATAAAACTATTGAGAGAAAATCATAAAATTAAAGAAAAGCAGGGTTTGTTGCAAAAAGATAATATTAAACCTTTTTTTTTAGCAATTATTATTATCATACTAATTGTTCTTATATCTGAATTAATACTATGTCCTTTTCTTTATTTTCTGATTATCTAAACAAAGGTTATTTTTAAATTCCCTTCACGGGATTAAAATTTCTATCTCGATTCTAGTTCTTTCAACATATGGCAAGCGATAGCGGGTGTAACCCTACGCCCTCTATCCCGTCGGCCGAAAAGGCGTTGGGGAATGCTTTTTTCGCGATGTTATGGCCGACATTCACATCGGCGTTAATCAACGCTCCCTTGCTCGTTCGAAACTGGATTCTTTCTGCGAGCTTCATTTGGGTTTTATAAGTGGTTCGTATTTAAAATTGAAAGGAGTAGTGTA
>JBHLMB010000616.1:0-2571 GCA_048938565.1 Promethearchaeota archaeon
ACAACACTTTGATACTCCAGTGGAATTTCAATATTTATATTTTGGCCTTGAAATTCGAAAAAGAATTTCTTACTCTCTTTTATGCAGTTAATAGCTTGAAAATTCAAGATATTTTCTGTTGTTGGAACTAAAATTTGAGAGGGATAATTTTTAACAGTTAATTTTAAGGCTTGATTTGATTTATTCATTATACTTTAAAAATTAAGTTCTCATTCTTTTGTTGCTAATAATAATTATATAGTCACTTTATTTATATTTAGCAAAAAAGTGCTTACTTATTTATGAATGTTAATAGTTTTTTAGTGATAAATTTATTTTCCTTTACGTCTATGTCTAAGAATGTACTCTTTTAAATCCTCAACTAACATTTCTTCGTTGTAATCTGGCCAATAATCGTTTCTAAATTTGAATTCAGCGTAAGAGGCGTCCCATAAAAGAAATCCCGAGATTCTCGCCCCATCATCCATTCCCGTCCTAATGATGTAATCTAATTCAGGAAGATCGCATGAATATAAATACCTTTTTATAGTTCTGGGGGTGATATCTTTTGGATCTACTTTATTAGCAATCATGTTTTTCATACAATCGACGATTTCTTCTTGTCCATCGTACATTATAAGCAAATTGAGAAAATTCTTTTTGTAATCCATTGTGAAGTCCATCAAATCGAAAAGACTTTCTTGTACATATTCTGGGAGCAAATGAGTCCTTCCAAACACATTAACTTTTACTTCTTCCTTTACAACCAAGGGTTCGCTTTTAATTGTCTCGCATGCTTTTTGAATAATTTTGTAGAGGTATTTTAGCTCGTTTTCGCTCCTTTTTTTGACATTCTCAATAGACAAGCAATATATAGACAAATAGGTTATGCCATAATCGAAAAAACGAAAAATAATTTTTCTAAGGGCTTCGTATCCTGAGAGATGTCCCTTTTTAGTATCGACCTTATGGAGCTTAGCCCAACGCCGATTCCCGTCAGGAATAAGCCCCACATGAACTGGTAATCTATCTCCAGCCAATTCGATTAGTTTTTCCAATTGGTATGTCACTTAATTATGTATTGTTTTTCGGTTTGAATAACCACTAATATATTATATATAACTATGTCCTTATTCTATTAAATATATATTTGAATAAAAACATTTTTTATATAAACTCAATAGAGATCATTACACAAGCGTAAAAAGTTTTTCCATACCTTCGAATTTCTTAAAACAAACCTTTCTCAAAAGTAATGATCAATTTTATCAGAGTTTTAATGAGCAAAATAAAAAAATCAGAATATGAAAGAAAATTCTTTAATTATTTTCATTATAAGTCTCAAAAAGTTCAATTTAATGATAAATCTCTATTTATTCTCCTATAAAACTTTAGATAAATAATTATTTAAGTAAAACTTCATTATTGCTATTTATTAAAAACAAAAAGTTTAACTCTCATTTTCAACCCTTATAATACAATAGAACTCGGTGATTTTCATCATGATGGGAAACGAATTTTTGTTTACTAATATTGGAATAGACTCCATTGCGTTTTATGCTCCAAGACACTACATAGATATTGAAGAGCTCGCTGAAAAAAGAAATGTGGATCCAAATAAATACAAGAAAGGGTTGCTTTTGAAGGAAATGAGACTTCCCGAAGTAGACGAAGATATCATATCCATTGGTCTAAAAGCAGGATATTACGCATTACTTCGAGGAAATATTAATCCTAAAGAAATTGATGCGATTTTTGTAGGAACTGAAACCGTTACATACGCCGTAAAGTCTGTTTCTAATATATTTGCCGAGTTATTAGGTATATCAAAAAATTCCATTACTCAAGACATCTATAACGCTTGTGCTGGTGGAACACTTGCGCTTTTAAACGCTGTTGCTTTAATCGAAAAAGATGTGATTTCTAAGGCGCTTGTTATCAATGCCGATATATCATCTTATCAGATTGGTTCCCCTAGCGAGGCAACTCAGGGTTCGGGAGCAATCGCTCTTGTTATTTGTAAAAACCCTCGTGTCGCAACTTTCAGCAAGAAGTTCGGCAAGGTTTCGGGAAATGTAAACGACTTTTTCCGACCCGCCCATGAACAAGACGCCCAAGTTTTCGGTCATTATTCCGTTGACACTTATTTAAACTTCCAATTGAGCGCTTACGATGATTTAATTAATCAAATAGGGGATTTTTATGCAGACTTCTACGCTTTTCACGCTCCTTTCTCTAAATTGGCTTTAAAAAGCGTCCAACAGATCATTGAAAAGCGATGGGTAAATAACCTTAATAAGCTTCTTAAATCAACAAAATCAGACTTTACATCAACAATTTTTAGTAAGATTGATAAGATATTGCAAGATATTAGCGTGGTCCCTGAATATCTCTACCTCAAGCTAAAAGAAAAGGGACTTTCTTCTGATACTCTTGAAAATTTTTCAAACTGGGTTGTATCTAATGTAAAAGGAAGAGTACTTCCACAACTCAGGGTGCCGATGCATTTCGGTAACATGTATAATGCCTCAATTTGGGCGCAGATAATCTTCTTACTAGAAAACCAAGCTCGTGTTTATGATACTATATATT
>JBHLMB010000617.1:0-2568 GCA_048938565.1 Promethearchaeota archaeon
TATAATGTTGAAGATCTTGAATATGTTGATGATATCGAGGATCTCGGTGAGATCACTTTTAATTCGAAATTAGTATTAAAATTCAATATGACTTTGCGAAGATTCGAAAAAGTGTCATACTTCGCTGAACTGATTCCCAATAAAGATAAAATTAATATTGGGGATTTATCTTCCCGTGATTATCTCATTACTCGTATATTTAATACAAAAACATATACAGGTCCTTGTTATAATAAGACTGTGTATCTTGAAATTGATTTAGATAAGTGTGAAACACCAGTTCTACCAGGTGAGTATACCCTTAAAATTTCTCGTTATCAATCTTATTTATTTGCCATTTCTCGTATATCAGATGATGTATATGAGTATGATTTGACTATCACTAAAGATAATGTATATTTTACCCCAACATATTCAAATGATCCGTTGTCTAGTACTCGTCGTGGATGTATTTACTCTGTAAAGAACAATGAAGTACTTGGCTGGGATAATATTTGGAGTGCTACTATGGAAAACTCATTAGGTCAGCCTATTGACGGAACTGTAGAACTTTATATGACGCAAAGAGAAGGTTTTCGTCCAGTGTTCAAAAAAATCAAAGATTATAAAGTTGAGAATGGTTATATTTTTTATAAGACCACTACAAAAACCCATTATCGAGAATATATGATGGGTAAGATGATTTTTAAAGGAGAACATAGTCTTTTTTATAAGTCTTCCTTTCATACAGAAGACATGGAAATAGCTGACAATAAATTTATCCATACTTCTGGCATAGAAGCAGATCGTATTGAATATACCTCGAACGGTACTGATTGGATGACTTTTAATAAAAATACATTTAAAAAAACAACCTGTCTTTCCTATATTCATAACTTTGCTCAAGGCGAATTAGACTGGACTAGGGAGATAGATGCTATTCCTAATACAATTCCTGAACCTCCTAAAGGTGTGTTTTATGATTCTCCTAATCCTCCTCCTGATTATTTGTGCATTAATCTTAACAAAGATATCTGCCCTTCCGGTTCAGGCGATTCGATAAGAACATCTATCCAAAGTCCAATCATTGGATATATAGGGACTCAAGCAGATATTGCTACCTTTACATATAAATATGGATTATATAATGATGGAACACCAAGTAACAATATTTATGTAAAAATAACAGCAAGAGTCTTTAGAGATTTTGAGTTAATTTATGAACAAATCGATTATGATGATTATTTTAATAATGGTGAAATATACTGGGATACAGTCAACATTCCACTTACTGAATATTTTGATGAGGCAGGAAGAAAATTTAATTTTAATATTACAGCCGAATTTCAATTTACTGGCGATTATACCAATGATATTTCTTTAAGGTATGACTATGCAACTGTAAAGGCGTATTATCCACCTACATATTATCGTGGCTTCGATTTTTTTGATGGATTTGAAGATTTTGCTTCGCCTTCGGTTGGCACACTGGAACCTTATTACTGGGATGAAAACAATCCTTTATCAGTTGGTAGAGAGATATTAACATATAATGAATACTCAGGGATCATTACAAATAACGGCTTTGGACAAGATTTTCGAATGGATGGCTCTTGGAATATGTATTCAGGATTATTTTATACTGATCGTGATGGGAATCCTATATTTGTAAGAGACGATGGAATTCACTTAGTCCCTACTTGGAGAGAATATAATGGTGATGGAATGGCTCTTTTTGATCTAAAAGCAGTCGATCCAACTGTTAATGTCTCTAATCCTATCGAAGGGAAAATTAAAGATGAATTCGTAAGTTATGGTGATTCAGACGATACTTTAAGAGTTATTAAACAAAAATACATAATTCCTAAAGTTATCGCAAATAAAAATATTGTAATAATCGTGTTTACAGGACGCAATAGTGTAGATGATAATTGGAAATGTTATTATACCTATGCAATCAGACCTGATGGCAATTTTACAACACCTAGCGTCTTACATGATTTTGAGAGTGATGATATATATCAACTTGCACCGGCAGTAGCTATTAGCAGAAGTGATTTATATGTTGCATGGCAACAACGAAATATAGATAATCCTCCAGTACAAGAGGAGACTGAATGGAGCATTGTATATGTGAAAATAAAGCTCGATGATTTCTCAATTCAAGATATCAAGAACGTGACTTCATATAATATGGACATATCCGCACATATGTCTCCAGATATCGCATTAACACCAATAAAAAATATTTATGATGAGCAAGGTAATTTTATTACCCAAGATTGTATTGTACATATTGCGTATGAAGAGGCAAATTGGACCAACTTAACACCAGGAGGGCGTAATAATGATGATGTCGCTGATATTAACAAATATGTATACTACTCGTATTTAAATTCCAGTTATTCGACAGGCTGTTTTTCTCACCCTTTAATGATTAATGATATTGCCGGAGATTCGATTAACTTCAACGGCAATCTCGAGACCGCTCAAATTATTATTGAGCAATCTTACAACACTTCCGCTGTTTTTGATGATAATACTGAGATTTTTGTTAATTTTCTTAATATTATTGATACCATTTTACCA
>JBHLMB010000618.1:0-2565 GCA_048938565.1 Promethearchaeota archaeon
GGATATTGTCTAGGACCATAAATTGTAGAATGACGAAAGACTAAAGTCTTCAGGTCAAAATTTCTTCCAAAATCTAAAACATATTGGTCCGCAACTCCCTTGGAACACGCATATGGAGTTTTGAAATCTAAATTAAGATCTTCATTAAATCCAGATGGAAAATCATCTGGAATATAACGGGTTGAGTTCTCAGAATATTTCAAATAGGCCAAATCGCCATATACCTTATTAGTTGAAGAAAATATTAAAGCAGATTCCGGAGAAAAATTCTTTATTGCTTCGATTATATTGAATGTCCCTAGAGCGTTTATTTCAAAATCATTCCTAGGATTATCTAACGAGCTAGTTACAGCAACTTGTCCTGCCACATGAAGTATTACATCGGGCTGAACGGTTTTTACGATTTTCTCGATTTTTACTTTATTTCTTATATCCTCCTGAATGAGATGGAATTTACCTTGCGTTTTTAGCCATTCTAGATTTGCTACACACCCTTTCCTGCTAAAATTATCAATAATAAACAGATCTTGATTATTAATTAGCACCCTATTTGATAAATTACTCCCTAAAAAACCTAAACCTCCCGTAATTAAAAATTTCATAATGACGAATGAGTCCTAATTTAATTGATATCAGGAGCGTGTTTTTTATAATAATAAACCCAATATTCATACATTTCTCTAAGCGTTTGTTCTATTGGTTTTGAGATCTTCACACCCAATTCTCGTTTTATTTTGGAATTATCACCAATTAAAATATCCTCGTCTGATTTTCTCATTTTGCTTGGAGTGTTTTCAATTATATTTATTTTTTTTCTCGAAAAACTTAGAGCAATACGAATTAATTCGCGTATTTGAGTCTTTCTTCCCGAACATAAGTGATAGACTTCACCAGGAGTTCCCTTCATTGCTGTCATCCAAATAACTTCAATTGCTTCTTTGATATCAGTAAAGTCTCTATAGGGTTCTAAGTTTCCTACTTGAATTTCGGGGTCTTTTAGATCAAGATCAATTTCGGCAACTTTTCTTACGAAATCTGATGGTGCGTCGTTTACCCTATTGTCTCCTGTTAAGTTGAAGAACCGTAAATTTATTGTTTCTATTCCAAAATTAAGATAATACTGCCTGGAAAGTAATTCAGCAGCAATCTTACTAATTCCATAAGGATGTATTGCCATTAAAGGATCATCTTCCTTTAAAGGGCGATTTAACTTGGTAGTTGTTCCAAACTCTGCAGCTGTGCATGCTAAAATGACCCTGGTGTTAATATCATGTTCTTTTATTGCTTCAAAAATATTTATTGTTCCTATAACATTCGTTTCGATAGTATCGATTGGATCTTCCCACGATGGAATTATATATGGTTGAGCTGCGAGGTGAAAAACATAATCTGGCCTTATTTTTTTCACTATTTTATCAATTAATTTTTCGTTTTTAACATCACATTCTATAAATTTGAGTTTTATATTATTACTCGGAATTTGAACGAGTTCTCCTTGAAATATTTCTTTTTCAGACTGTAAAAATGATTCTTTTTCATTAGTATAATGAAGTACATTTTTAAATGATGCTTGAGGTCGATCTAAGGCGTAAACTATGCAACCCTCCATCAAACACTTGTCTATCAAGTGGGAGCCTACAAATCCGTTAGAACCCGTTATTATTATCTTCATTTGGATTATAATTTGCTTTTTTTATACAATAGTCTTTATTCTTCGGGTATTTCCTTTGCTATAGAACATGTTAGACAATGGAGATAAAGACTGTTTAATAATATATCTTTATAGTATAGTATCAAAATTAAAGAATGCGAATCGGTAATCCTTGTTTCTATTTTGATTTAGTTTGAGATCAAATAATGTTTATTATATTTGCATTATTCTTTGATTCGTGTTAGAAAACAAAAATAAACACATTTACATATCATCGTTACTTTTTATTTTTCTAATCGGGATTTGGATTGATTTTATTTTTCTAATAATTGGTATTTTCTTGTTAAGTTATTCAATTATCAAGTTCTATTATTCTAATAATATTAATGATAAACAGATTCGTTTTAGAATTAGAATACCTCCAAAAGGAGGAGTTAAAGTCTTATTAATATTTCTAATGCTAATATCATTATTAATTCCACCAGTCCAAGGACCATTCACTATCATTGAATGGAACCAAGTCAGTATATTGTCTTACTTTAGAGGTATTATTTTTTTAGTTGGTTTGGGCTTCTTACCAGGAGCTTGCATTCACGACATTTTTCTTTCTAATAATAGAACATATAAAGATATCACAAGGAATTTTTTCTTATACAAAATAACGATATATCCATTGTTGTCGTATTCTTATATCGGATTTTGCGTTATAGTATTAGATCAACTGAATTTGACTTCTGATTTGATAACTTCTAACTTGTTCATTTCTATTTTGGTTCTTTTTTTTGTTGATCTTGCTAAAAACCACAAAAAAGATAATTATTTAATTAGAAAAAAAAGAGAAATTTTAGCTTCAAGGGCTAACCTTTATATCTTGTTATTTTTACTGGGAATTTTTTTTGTATTTGCTGGAATTC
>JBHLMB010000619.1:0-2564 GCA_048938565.1 Promethearchaeota archaeon
AAGAATAAGAAAAAAATAAATTAAAAACCTGGACCCATAGTGGATGAAAAGCTAATAAATGCAGCTAAAATACCAATCGCAACTATAATTGTTATGATACACATTATTAACTGATAATTTATTCGAAGATTTTTTTTCATCTCATAACACTCGGGATACCTTCCTCCAGTAGTTCCCGCATATCTTGGATGTATGAAATCAGTATGACATGTTTTTTGGCATCGGAGACATAGTAGTTTGCTATATTTTTCACACTTCGTATCGGCTTCTATATCTGGATGATAGAAACACATTAGATCTGTCATATTTTTAAATTTTTTTCATTAATAAAACAATCTGGTAAAAAAGTGAAATAATCTTAGGTTCCTGGAAAAGATTCAACATATAAGGGATAAAACTATCACAAATTTTCTTGACTGCTTGTGTTTATTATTTTTATGGGGTTTAAATTACCAATTCTAGAAAAGAGCTTGGTGAAATAGGAATGGAACTATTCCAGGTTTTTTGGGACGATCACGAAAATTTGTTCTTGGAATTCAAGAAGAACGAACATAATAAAGAGCAATTTGTTCCAGAAAACATCAAGCGAATGAATCTCAAGTATGAACTTTCTAAAATCAACCGTGAAGATTATTATTGCCCTGAAATGCCCATTCTTGTTTCAATAAAAAAATTTTTTATATCAACCGATTTTGTAATTTTCTCTATTGATCTTGATCTGTTATTAGACAAGGAAGATCTCAAGATAAATTTTCTTGCATTGACAGTATTCTTACATTCTGGCAATAAGTTTGAGATATCAATAAATCAAAAATATGAAATGTCAGAAATATGCACAAACGAAGAAGAAATAACATCAATATACAAGAAGCGTGATGTTCAGGAGGAAAGCCCCTCGAGGACCTCAATAACACAAGAGAGAATTTATCAAGAGGTATCCAGAAATCCTCAAAACAATAAAGAAAAAAATACCGTAGTTTACGAGAAAAAAACAATTGAAAACTTTTCAGGTCCACGATCCTTTGCAGAAGAAATTAAGGAAAATAACTCTCGACTGCAAAATGTGGAAAATTATCTTAAAGAGATCTCTGAAACTTTGAAAGATATAAGTTTTAATGGGATAAGCCTTGGTTCTGGAGTACCCTCAACTCCCAACGCTCAACCAATAACGAGAATAAGGGAAGTTCCAACCAAGAGGATTGGGATGGCACCTCCTGGTAGACCCGCGTTTATCAGGGAATTAAAAGGTGTTTTTAACGATCTAATGCAAGATAAGGAAATCCTGAATTTTAGGGATATATTAAAACCAATGAACGAAGATGAGTTGAAAGCAATTACGCTTGATGACGAGGAATTAGAGAAGAAAGAACTGGAAACATTTATGAGAGTCATGAAAAGGATAGAAAATGCAGAATCCGATATTATTACAACAAAAGAAGAAGATTCAGAGCCAATTAAATTAGAAAACCTTAAAAAACCTCGAATGTAGCAAGATATAACTCAATATGAGTATACCAGTGTTTTTCTCCTTTATGTACTTCTTCGTGGTCTTCGTATTTATTGAGCATGCCACCTTTTTTTTAACTCTAGTTCTTTTTCGTATTTATCGTCGCTACCTAAAACGACCTCAACGCCCATATTTTTAATGGACCGAATAATATCGTTTTTACGCAGGCATTTTGGAAAGGGAGTTTCTTTTAAAACTCACGACACTAAATGTATTACATCTAAACCTACTTCTTCTTTTAAAGTTCTAATTAATCTAAAAATACGTCTCCCTGGACAACCTCCACAAGAAAAGAAACCTACTAGCTTTGAGTTCTTGTCGTAGTTAATGAAAGTGTCTTTTTCTCTAAGAACGATGTTAAACACGAGGTTTATGGGCAGGATTCTTGTGTTCTTTCGCATCTCACGATTGCTGTATGTTTATAATTTTTATTTGTCATTATATGGCTAATTAACTTTTTTATTGAGGAAAAATTGGTTTAAGTCGATTTGGTTTAGTCAAGTCGTTTCCTAATTCTAGTGGAACTTTTTTTTCAGATTCAGATAAGAGTTGGTTAATGTATTCAACGCACTTTTCAGCAAATACAAACGCTTCTTCCTTACCCTTTTCGAATGCTCCTTTTTTTTTGTGATTCCATACTATTAGGCTCGTGTTTTCAATAGACCATTCTGCGACGATCTTTAAGACACTTTCCAGAACAGTACTTATAATTCTTGTTTTTGGTATGTTCAAATCGCTGCATATCTTGTTTATAAAGCTTTCAGGTAATTGACTTATAGAATGTACTTGGGTTAAAATTACATTATGATATAGGTTTTGAAAGATGGAACTAAGTTGGTTTTTTATTTCCTGGTTGCTATCAATGCGCATATCGTGAATATATGTCCCTAAATGTCCCTCTGGCCAGTCTCTACTTGCGTTGTACTTATTTGGATTGTCAACTCGTAAATTTCGATTTTTAATATCCAATATGAAATCTTCAATTGTATATCCACTTATTCCCATAAACATTATGATTGGTAAAGAGAATATAAGGTTTATTGATTTTAGTTAGTTT
>JBHLMB010000049.1:0-10124 GCA_048938565.1 Promethearchaeota archaeon
ATGATTTTCTCGCAAGAATCACTCTATTCGGCTTTTTTCTCTCCCTTTTTTTTGAGGGGATTGTTGCCAAGTTTCTCTATGATGCCTGAAATCCGAATGGACTCATTTTGAAATCGCTGTCCTTCGGCCGCGCTACAATGAAACATTTGAATTCTCTCGGGCGATATACCCATTGTTTTTAATATCTCCCTAGTATATTCAACATTCCTATCGGCCACGAGATTTCCGGTTTCGTAATCACATTCTCCTGGGTATCATCCAACAACCATTACTCCATCGGCCCCACTACCAATCGCTCTCATCATCAAGCTCGGAGTGACCCTCCCGGTACAATTTATCCTTATTGGCCTTATCATCGCCGGATATTGCGCTCGTATGGTACCCGCCATATCGGCACCACCATAACCTCATTTCCAGCATAAAAAGGACAATATCTTCGAGTTATTTTCAACCATATACATGACCTCTTTACACATCTTCAAGTATTGCGTCAATCTGCCTTTCGTATTGCGGTTCTCGATAATACCTGAGCGTTATTGCTTCGGAAGGACAATTAGCGAGGCAAGTTCCACATCCCCGACATAAAATCTCGTTAACTTCGGCACCATCAGTCTTTACGGATATTGCAGAATAAGGACAATTGAGTTCACAAAGCCCGCATTTAGCACAACGTTCTTTATCCACCATCGCACGAATTAAAAGGATGCGATATTTATCCTTGCCCATTAATCTAGCAAGCGAAGAGGCCGCAGCTCTTCCGTGTGCAATCGATTCTGAGATGGACTTTGGTCCTTGGCTCACGCCTGCTAGCACGATCCCCGGAATCTTCGTATCGATGGGATTAAGGCGCGAATGGAACTCCTTGAAGAATCCATCTTGACTCGTCTCGAGCTTGAGCATTTTTCCAATAGCATCAACCCCTCTTGCAGGAACCATGGCAGCAGATAGCACGACCAAATCAAAAGTCATTTCTCTTGGACCTAACGAGTCTCTAACGGTGTTGTGTATTTGTACCTTAATATCGTGAGTATTTGGATCTTCTTCGACAGTTGAAATGTTTGTCCTCACGTATTTTATGCCCTCTTTCCTCGACGCCGTGAAATACTCTTCGTAATCTTTTCCCGAGGAACGCATATCCATATAGGCCACCATAATATCCGAATCAGGGTAGTGTTGCTTGATGAGCTTGGTGTTTTTAATAGTGATCATACAGCAGACGCCAGCGCTGCAATAAGTATTGCGTTTTAAGTCACGAGAGCCCACGCATTGAATGAACAAAATCCTTTTTGGCCTTTTCCCGTCAGAAGGACGCACGAGGTGCCCAACGGTCGGACCGTTCGGCGCTAAAATCCGTTCGAGTTGCATTTGCGTGATCACATTAGGATATACTCCGTATCCGAGGTATCCATCTTCAGGAATGTATTCGTCCCAACCAGTTGCAACGACGATGGTTCCTACCTTCAAGCTTATGATTTCGTCCTTTTGGTCGAAATCTATGGCGTTCAGCTCGCACACGCTCTTGCATAATTCGCATTTAATGCACTTGGTCATATCAATTTGAGCCATTGAAGGCACTGCTTGAGCGAACGAGACATAAATCGCCTTTCTTGCATTTAATCCCTCGTTGAACTCGTCGTAAGCGTAAGCTGGGCAGACTTCAGAACAGGAACCGCATCCATTACAATCTTGCTTCACATAACGTGCATTTTTCCGGATCTTTATATCAAAATTACCGACGGATCCCTTGACATCTTCCACTTCGCTATATGTATGAATGTTAATGCCTGGTGTCCTGGCAGCTTCGAGCATTACTGGACCGAGAATTCATATGCTGCAATCGTCGGTTGGGAAAGTACGATCGAGTTGGGCCATTTTTCCACCGATCGTTGGGCTTTTTTCCACGAGGTGTACTTCAAAACCCTGTTCCGCAAGGTCGATTGCAGAAGAAAGTCCGGCAACACCACCACCAATAATCAGTGTCTTTTTCGTAACATCCACTTCCTTGACGAGAATTGGCTCTAACACGGCAGCCCGGGCAATGGCTGATTTAATGGCATCTTCGGATACCCGTTGAGCTCCGGGTTTATCGTTTCTATGAACGAAACTAGCGTGTTCTCGAATGTTTACGAATTCTAAGAAAGAGGGGTCCACGCCCATTGACTCTAACACGCTTTTAAAGACTGGTTCGTGAGTTTTAGGCGTGCACGATGCCACAACGAGCCTATTAGCGTTACTTTCAATCATTTTTTCTTTTATGAACTCTGCTCCCGGTTCAGTACAAAGACTTATGTAATCGTCAGCGGCAACCACATTAGGTAAACCTCGAGAAAAGTTTACTAATGCCGCACAATCCACGATTTCAGCGATGTTAATTCCTCATTGACAAACGGCAACGAATATTCTTGGTGTATCTTTACTGTCTTCAGTGTTTTTTGCTTCTACCATTGCATATCAACCTTTTCTTTTTTTTGACTCTCCACCTTAGTAAGTATTTTTGTAATATTAAATAATTAAAATAAAAGGTTTAATATTAAACTAGAGGATTTTTTCTGACTATTATATTTTGTAAATTTCTAACGGAATTCGCAGTTCTATTATGACTATATTAATATAAGGTGAGAATTTGAATTAACTGAATTCTTTTCAAGCTATTATCAGCATCACAAAATATAGAATACATAAATTTCCTAAATTTTATATGTAATTTATTTTATAAGATAGTTATTGGAATGATGCACTTTATTGTGTGAATGCATTCAAATCGACCCTGATAAAAAGAAAGTGAATTACGGAGATGTTGAATTAAAAATGTTATCAGTAATGTTTAATGGTATTACTTCAAGCCCTTATTTTCCCATGATGATCGGAGGAATGGTACTACTCGTCATGGCAACAACATGGATACCCATCCTTAAGATTGGTCTAATCATCACTAATGCAGAAAAAAACAGGGAGTGGAAATTTGTTGCTGCCAGTGCGTTCATGCAAGCGGGAGCAGTTTTTTTTGTCATGTTTCCTATGTTCATGATGATGTTGTTGAATTACGATTCTGAAGATGGAGGAGGAGGTCCTCCTGATTTTGGATTGATGTTTGGGCTTATGGGCTTAGGCTTGTTCATCGACCTAAACATATTGAATGTATTTCACCGCATTGGTCTCAAGAGAGCCTTTGTCGTGTTTATCATAGAGTTCGTTCCAGTAATTATCATAATGAGCATTACACTGACGATGAGTATGGGAGGGAATGGCGGTCCCTGATCTATCGTAAGATATAATTGATTTTATAATAGGTTTTATTTTAAAGACCAATAACTTTATTTATACTTAAATTCATATCGTTAATTTCTTCTCTAGCAGCTTTTCCGAACTTTTCTTCAGGATATTTTTTACTATTGTACGCAAACATTATTCCTCGAGAAGAATTCACGATTCCTCCTAGGCTAGAATTATAGAAGGCGTGTTTTATATCATAAGCGCTTGCACCTTGTGATCCATATCCTGGGAGGAGAAACATTGATTTTTGAGCGACTTTTCTAATGGAACGGATTTCTGAAGGACAAGTAGCTCCCACGACGACGCCAAGATTATGAAATCCTTCTTTTGTTTCTAGTTTTTCGCCCCATTTCGCAACCAAGCGAGCCATATGAATGTAATTTCTTTCTAATCGTGCCGATGTTCCTTCGAGTTCAACTTGATCGCTTGGTATATCATCTAATCTCACGCTAAACAAATCTTGAAAATCACTTGAGCTTGGATTCGATGTTTTCACGAGAACGAATAGTCCTTTTTTCTCATACTCCAAAAAGGGTTTCACCCCATCTAAACCTAAATAAGCGTTCAAAGTGCATGCGTCTGCCCCATAGGATTCAAACATGGTTTGGGCATAAGCTTGAGAAGTACTTCCAATATCGTTTCTTTTAGAGTCCAACACGACTAATAAGTCTTTTTTTTGAGCGTATTTTATAGTATCTTTCAAGGCTCCCAAAGCATCATATTTTTCATAGAAGGCGATTTGAGGCTTTACTACAGGAATTAAATCACCTGCATTGTCAATGAGTGTTTTATTAAATTCTAGTATGATATCGTCAACATTTTGGAATTCTTTTTTTAGATATTCAGGAATTTGCCCTGTTTGTTCCATTCTGGGATCTAAACCCATACAGACCACGCTCTTCTTTTCCCGAATAGATTCGATTAATTTATGAATGAACATTATTTCTATATCTTCTTTTTTTTTTATATTGATTTCTTGCGACTTTAAAGTCACTACACGATTATTTGATTTTAATCAGCAAAATCGTCAATAATTTCAAAAATTTCTTCAATTAAATCTTCAAGATTAACAACTTTTTGCTCTTCGGTTTCCATATTCTTGATGGTTACCTTATTTAGTTCCATTTCTTTAGATCCTAGAATAAGGAGGATCAATACCCCAATATCGTTTGCCCTGCTTATCTGGTTTTTCAGATTACTAAAACGGTAATCCACGATGCAGGGTAAGTCTTCCTCTCGAAGTAATTTTGAAATCTTCAGGGCATAAGAGGATACTTTATTGTTGATAGAGGCAATATAAATCGTGTCAGTATAATCTTTTTCTCCTATATAATCCGGGATCAAATCGTAAGTCTCCAAGAATAAGGACAACATGAGAACACCCATTCCGAATCCCACTCCGGATAGTTTTTCGCTTGAGAACAGGGATAATAGGTCATCGTACCTTCCGCCACCTGAAATAGCTCTATTATTTTCGCCCCCCGTATCGAATACTTCGAAAACGGTCCCAGTATAATAGTCCAATCCCCTTACAACGCTAAAATTAAACGAACAATAATTATTAATCTCGTTTTCCGCAATAAGTGTTTCCAGTAGTTTTATTTGCTTGTATCCTTCAGAAGCGTAAAACGCCTCTGGAATTTCTTCGAAAGTGTTAATTACGCAATCCAAGCTATCTGCTTTCTTCAAGTTCGTTATACCCTTAATGATCTTATCTTCTTCGAAAGAATCCTTTAAGAATTTGATAAATTCTTGCTCATCCATTTTTTCGGATTTATCAATTATTTTATAGATTTTAGGCATGTCTTCTTCCGGTACTTCTAGCATTATCTCACATACTGCATCCACGAAACGCCGGTTGTTGTAGTAAATCTGAAATTGCTTCGATGTAGCTCCAAAACTTGTTAATATATCTATTATAATTTGGAACATCTCTAGTTCCGCGTAAAGACTCGATTCGTCAAGAATATCAAAGTTAACCTGTCTAAAACTTCTCATTCTGCCCCTTTGAGGCCTTTCATACCTGTAGCAGGTAGGTATCGAATACCACCTTATTGGTTTTTTAATCTCTTGTTTTTTTCTTGCAACCATCCGTGCTAACGATGGTGTGAGTTCTGGGCGTAATATCAACTTTCCTCCCTTCTTTTTTTCAACTACAAAGGATTGCTCGTTTACCAACTCTTCCGAAGATTTAGCGGCGAAAATCTCAATGGGCTCCATTAAGGGCGCTTCAAATTCTTCGTAATTGTAAACCTCGGCGATATCATTAACGATTCCTTCGATCCACTTAACTTTTCGCATGTCAGAAGGGTAAAAATCCTTCATGCCCCTAAGCGGTTCTTTCGAAAATTTCTTTGACATTAAGATGTAAATGGTTTAATTAAAATTAAGTTTTTAGAATAGATCTTGTATATTATGATACTTTAATAAAACATTAAAAACCATTCATTAAAAGTTACATTTAAAAGATAAAGTAAGAAAATATATATTACTCATCATAAATTAATCTTCAACAAAAAAAAATCAATCAATATTAATTGTGCTTTTTTCCAAAAATTGGAGATAAAAAGCATGATATCATTCAAATACACACAAAAGAAAAGAAAAAAATTCTTAATATTTATATTTAGGCGTTTATTATTATGACTTCAAAAAAATTGAGAAAGCTATTTCTAAAAGGAGAAAAATGCTTTGAAAAAGGAAAGTTAGAAAATTCTATTAATTATTTTGATAAAATCATTGAGAAAGATCCAGACGAACCAAGAGCATGGCTCAATAAGGGTGCTGCGTTGACAAATCAAGGTAAATTCAAAGAAGCAAAGAAATGTTTGGCAATATCTTTAAAATTAAATCCAAATGATCCAATTGCGTGGTATAACAAGGGGATTGCACTTGAAGGAATAGAAAAATTCGAAAAAGCGTTAAAATCCTACAATAAGGCGTTAGATTTGGATGATGCCTGTAAACAAGCCAAACAATATCGAGAGTTATTGTTAAAAAAATTAGGCAAAACACCAAAGTTAGACGCTTTAGATGAGCTTGAAAAAGGACTTTCGCAGAAGAGAGAGCAAATGATTGAAAAAGAAGAGGAACTCATAGAAGAACTTGAATCACATGATATTAAACCAGAAAAAATAATAATTACTACTGATGACGGCATTGAGAACGAAATAATATTGCAACCTGAAGAAATTTCGTTTGATAGAGAACTTTTCGTTGTGAAATTAGATAAAGAAGAAGAGAGAATGATAGAACAAGATGAATTAGTACTCACCAAGATTCAGAAAGATGATATTGAAGAGGAAGAGATTGAACAAGACGAGTTAGAATTTACAAAGATGCAAAAAGATGAAAGTGAGCAAAATCAGTTAGTCTTAACTAAGATCGAAAAAGACGAAGAAAAATCATCGGTAGGATTAAAAATCCGTATAAGCGAACAGGATGAATTTCAAGTCGACTTTCCCGAACAAGAATTACTCGAAGAAGAAGAAGAAGAAATTATAGAAGAAGAAAACCTTGACGTTATGAGCGAGGAGGGTACATTAATTAAACTCACGGATAAAGAATCCTACGAAGAAGAAACAACTCATATTGGCGATTACACTTCAATTGAAAACAAAGAGAAAACAGAACAAAGACGCATTGATGATTATACGAGCCCTACGAGCAGTTTTCCTGCAGAAGTATACTCGGCTTACAATCGAGGACTAGCTCATCTGAAAGAGGGAGATTATCTCAAAGCAATTGTTGATTTTAACGAGGCGCTCAGCACAGACGAAAACTTTAGTTGGGCGTGGTATCAAAAAGGTTTGACACTTCTTAAACTATTAGATTACGAGGAGGCAATAACTTGCTTCGATGTTTCTATTCAACTAAATCCAAAGCTTATTAAAGCACTTGCCGGTAAAGGAGCCGCGCTTGGAGCAAGCGGAAACCTCGAGACGGCAATAGAAAATTATGACGAAGTCCTCTTTTTAAATCCCACAAATCAGAAAGTATGGTGCAACAAGGGGCTTGCCCTTGCTAAGCTAGGACGACACGAGGAGGCCATTAAAAGCTTCGACGAAGCATTAGCTTTAAACGCTAATTTAGTGGCAGCGTGGGCTGGAAAAGGTGTTGCTTTAGGCATATTAGAAAGACACGAAGATGCTATAAAGTGCTTTGACGAGGCACTCAAAATAAATCCCACTTTTAGAGCAGCAATAAAGTTTCGCTCAATCGAAGCAAAGAACCTTCAAAAAGAAATATTCATGAAAGAAACGACAATGTAGACATTTTTAACCGCAGGTATAGGCGAAAATACTATTAAAAATTTAAGTATTTAAATAACATATAAAATTCCTATTGTAGAAGGGAGGAAATAGTTTTATTTTGAATGTTTTTAATCATTTTTTATAGACGACATTTCGATGCTTCAAGGAATTATAGATACTCGAGGTGATTTTCCGTGAAGTTTGGAAATTTCGCTTATTAAATCGTCCCATCTGTTGAAAAGTTACGTTGATTTAATAAGAATTATTTGATAGAACCTTTAATACTTGATACAAATGATTCTATCTCTTGCTCCATTTTTTCATAATTTTCATTGTTTTTCTCAATGATATTTACAATCGCTGAACCAATTATCACGCCATCGGCCCCAGCCTCCACGATTTTCTTCGCATGGTCTGGTTTGGATATTCCAAAACCTACTAAAATAGGAATGGCATTATTAGTCAAAGACACTACCCTTTTCATAGTATCCATCGTGATTTGTGATGTAGTACTTCTTGCACCCGTGACTCCCATAACGGAGATTAAATAGATAAAACCTCTTGCGACTTTAAGTATTTTTTTCAATCTTTCCTCTGTTGTGGAAGGTGCGATGAGAAAAATCAGGCAAATATCGTGTTTTTCACAAACTTTCAATGTCAAACTTGCCTCTTCAATGGGAAGATCCCCTATAACAATCCCATCAACGCCACTTGCTTTTAACTTTTCAAACATCTTATCCAATGATTTTTCTACAGTATTCTCTCCTTGAATTAGAATGTTATAATACGTTAATACAACTATAGGTTTTATCGTGTCTTTACGAATATCACTTATAGCATTAAGAGCTATTTTGGTGTTTATACCCGCATCGAACGCTCTTTTATTTCCTACTTGAATTGTCGGGCCATCGGCAATTGGATCTGAAAAAGGTATTCCTATTTCAAGGATATCAGAATAAGGTTCAATAATTTTAGCTAATCTTTTAAACTGTTCTACAGTAGGATCTCCAGCAATCAAGAATGGCATAAATAATTTTTCATTACTCTTTCTTTTTTCATTAAATAACTCAATAATTCTATTTTTTTCCATATTTCTTCATAATTCCATTATTTTAATTAATGTCTATTTTAATCCCATTAATTTGATGAATTCTTTGAAATTTACGATTTTATCGTTGTTATCATCAACTTCTTTTACCATCTCCTCGATTTGATTGTCTTCAAGATTCTCTCCAAGGTCTAACATTATATTTTTCAACTCCGAAACAGTGATATAACCACTGTTATCCTTATCACATATCCTAAATGCTTCTCTTATTTTTTTTTCCCTGGCTTTTATTAGCACTAGCCTCTTATAAAGCTTTATAAATTCGTGGAATGTAATGGTTCCGTCATTATTTATATCGTTTTCAATCATTACTTTTGCAATTTCTCCAACAGATGTCTCCTTTCCCAATTCCTTGAATATCCTACTAATTTCGTTAATGGTTATTGATCCACTTCCATCATCGTCGCAGGTAGCAAATAAATACCTTATCTGATGCAATTCTTCGTCTTCTAATTCTTCAATCATGTTTTACAACCTCTATTATCTTTTCAAATTTTTTCAGGATCTATTTTAAATATAAAATGTTCTTTCACGATAGAAAGGTCTTTTCCACCATTGCCGCTTAAATTCACGACAACTATATCATCTTCTTGGAATTCAGAACTTATTTTTTCCAAGTAGGCTAAAGCGTGTGCAGATTCAAGCGCAGGAATGATACCCTCGTATTTTGATAAATTTTGGAAAGCTTTAAGAGTTTCATTATCAGTCGCTTCGCCCACCCTAAGTCGACTTAGATCTTTTAAATAACAATGTTCCGGACCTACTCCAGGATAATCCAATCCAGCACTTATCGAGTGCGTTTCCGTTATGTTTCCATATTCGTTTTGCAATAAATATTGCATCGCGCCATGGAGTACTCCTTTACGACCCATACCTAATGCAATTGAGTGCTTATCTGTATCTTTTCCTTCGCCTGCAGCTTCCACTCCTATTAATTTAACATTTTCATCATTAATGAAGTCATAAAAAGCACCAATGGCATTACTACCTCCTCCAATGCAGGCTATAATGGCATCAGGTAACTTTCGTTCAACCATCTGAATTTGTTCTTTTAACTCCTTGCCTATAACTCTCTGAAACTCTCGAACTATCAGAGGGTAAGGATGCGGTCCAACAACAGAACCCATTAAGTAGTGTGTATCGTCTAAATGCGCTATCCAATAACGAAGGCCTTCGTTTACAGCATCTTTCAAGGTTTTAGAGCCTGTTTTAACAGGAATAACTTCCGCTCCAAGCAATTGCATTCGAAAAACATTGTAAGCTTGCCTTTTAATGTCAATTTCGCCCATAAATACTTTCGTTTCCATACCAAAATAGGCTCCTGCAATTGCTGTTGCGAATCCATGTTGACCTGCACCAGTCTCGGCAATCAATTTTGATTTTCCCATTTTCTTTGCGAGAAGCGCTTGTCCCATAACATTATTTATTTTATGGGCACCACCATGATTGAGGTCTTCTCTCTTTAGATAAACCTTGCACCCAATAAATTT
>JBHLMB010000050.1:0-10110 GCA_048938565.1 Promethearchaeota archaeon
TAAACAAGTATTTAGGAAGGATATCAAATGGAATTGAAAAAGCTAACAGAGATAGTGATCGATCTAGAAATCGATGAAATTGAGAACGCCGTGAGAGAAGCCATTGAGATCGACAAAAAGGATCCCCACGAAGTTCTTAATGCATTAACAGAAGGAATGAACGAAGTGGGAAAATTATACGAGGAGAAAGAGTACTATTTGAATGAATTAGTGCTTGCAGGGGAGATAATGAAAGAAGCGTTCAATATATTGCAACCAGTATTAAAAGCATCGGGAGATTCAACTAATAAGAATAAGGTGATACTTGCGACAGTGAAAGGCGACAATCACGATATTGGAAAAAACATATTAAGCTCTCTCCTACTCAGCTCTGGTTTTGATATCTACGATCTTGGGATGGATTGTGACGAGCAAGCCATAATTAATGCTGTAGAACAAACAGGAGCACGGATAATTGCGCTAAGTTCCTTGCTCACCACCACGGTAGAACAAATTAATGTTGTTCACGAGGCATTGAAGGCTTCTGGATTAAGGGATCAAGTAAAATTAATCGTTGGTGGAGCCCCGTTAGATTTAGAACTTGCTAAAAAACTTGGTGCCGATGATTTTGGAATGGACGCCATGGAAGGTGTAAAGCGCATTAAGCAATTAATTCAGGACTTAAAGTCAAATCATTAGTTAAAAATAGATGTGAAGAAACGGAGCTTGGATTATTATGCAATTTCTCATAATAACATCGACAGAAGATCTAGCTTCAATGAACATCCGATCTAAATATATTTCTTCAGATTCATATAGCTTTATAGAAACAAATGTCAACTGGCAAGGTAATACCCTTCTCAAGTTAGAAGAAATTGCTTTTAAACCAGAATGTGCTTCCTTTCTTGATGAGCATCAAATTTTTCTAGGATTAATTGATACTCCCTTGATTTTTTTCGAGAATCTTGGAATTGAAAATACCTGTCTTGATCCTGATTTTCTAATTTTTGCAAGCCGTCATCATTCTGAAACCGCTCATCCTGCGTTTTTAGCGCATTTAACTGGAAATTGGTCAATTAATACAGATTTTGGAGGAAAAGCAAAGAGACTTTCAAAAGCGAGTGCAGTTCTCTTAAAATCAGGATTCAAAAGTTTGAAAAACCAGTTAATTAGAAACTATTTTAAGGAATTCCAGAATTTTTCCCTAGACATAGAAGTAACACACCACGGTCCAACTTCACTCCAGCAACCATTACTATTTTTAGAATTAGGAAGCAGTAAGAAAGAATGGGAGATAAAAAAGGCCGGAGAGCTTGTAAGTAACGCAATTATAGATACTTGTTTCAACTATATTGATCATAAAGAATGCATTAATATAGGTGTTGGATTTGGGGGGACTCACTATGCACCCCAATTCAAACGACTTATTGAAGATCAAAACACGGCAATATCTTTTATATGCCCAAAATATTATATTCAAGAGTTATCCAAGGAACTCATCCAACAAATGATAGATAATACAATAGAAAAAGTTAATTGCTTTATTATTGATTGGAAGGGGACAAATAGCCAAGATAAGAAGCATTTAATGCCCCTTTTGGAGGAATTCGAAATACCTATTATGAAGGCCAAGGAATTACGACACGATCATTAAAGTTCTGCTTTTATTTTTTCGTAGTATTTAATAAGATTTTTTACAACATAATGAGTTGGAGTAAAACCTTGAGTTGCAGATTTTGATAATACTTTTTTGAGAAAATCTCCATATTTTAATGAGTCGTCTGGAGTTACATTTAGTTCCCTAATATTATACATCGACCTCCAAAATTGTGTAGGCCATAAAACCAAGTGTTCTAGATTTTTAGTATACTTATCTTTTCCCTTTTCGCTGAGTTTTAATTTGTTCTTAATTCTATAATAATATTTATCCTCTTTTAAATCCATTTGGATTATACCATCTTTCTCAATTTCCTCCATTACTTCCCTTACTTTAGCAAGATCGATGGCTTTAAAGTTAAGTTTTTCCAAATTTTTAAGGATCTCATCTTCACTGATTTCTCTTAATTTCATCATTGCGTAATTTCTTGCGATGACATTGAATTTTAGAGGGACTGTTTCGTTGTCTAATCGATTGTATTGAATTAAATTTCCTAATATATCTTTTGCAACGATATATTTTAAGATTACTTGGTCCTTTTCTGAAAAATCATTTTGGAGCAATTCAGAATCGTTAAAAAACTGTTTATAGAGCACTTCTAAGAGTGATTTAATGGTATAAAAACCATCAACTAAGGCTTGCTCTAATGTCTTTAAAACCGTAATTCTGTAGTCAATATCACTTACAAACTTGCTTTCTTCAATTGGTATGTTTCTAACCACATGAGGCTTGCCAAATCCTCCAAAATATTCGTTCCATTTTACTTGAAAGCGGTATCCTTGCGATTTTCCAATGCTAGATAGCTTGTAAACGATTTCGTATAGTTTATCCGTGAATTCTTTTTCACTAACAGAAGTCATTAACAATTGTTATAATTCTTTCGCTTTAAAACCTTCTAATTAATAAGATATAAAATGTTTCTTATGAAATTTAGTGAATATTTCTAGGTCTAACTTGCTATTTCATTCATTACATTTATGACTTTTTCAACTTGATCATCGTTAATTATTAATGGAGGGAGTAATCTAATCACTGTCATTCCAGCGTTGAGGAAAAGGACACCCATATCTGATGCATTTTGAATTCGATCATTTACAGGTTTTCTAAAGTCAACACCAATCATTAGACCTAAGCCTCTAACTTCACGAATATTAGAATTATCTTCGGCCATTTCACGAAACCGAGCAAGCATTTTAGCACCCATTTTGGCAGAATTCTCCACGAGGTTTTCTTCAAGAATGATGTTTATTGTTGCGTTTGCCGCAGTACAAACGAATGGATTCCCTCCAAAAGTCGTGTAATGCTCGCCTACTTGAAAGTTATTCCATAGTTCTTCTGGAGCAACCGTTGCGCCCATGGGAAGTCCCCCAGCTATCCCTTTTGCCATGCATATGACATCAGGAGTTATATCATAATGTTCGTAGGCAAACATCTTCCCAGTTCTCCCAAATCCCGTTTGTATTTCGTCATCAATGAGAATCAAGCCTTTATCATCACATAATTCTCGAAGCTCTTTAGGGAATTCGGTTTTAAAGGGATATACGCCGCCTTCTCCTTGTACTAACTCCATGACTATCGCAACAGTGTTATCGCTAATAAGATCTCTTACCGAATCGATGTTCCCATGGGAGGCAAACTTCACATGAGGGCTTAACCAGGACATAAACGGTTTCCTGTAACGCGTATTAAATGTCGTGGCTAACGAACCTAGAGATCTACCATGAAAATCTCTTTTAAAAGCAATGATTTCAGGGCTTTTTATGCTCCTATTAGATACTAAAGCTAATTTTATAGCGGCCTCAATTGATTCTGTACCACTATTTGATAAAAAAGATTGAGTTAGCGATTTTGGCGTTATTTCATCCAATTTTTTTAATAACACATGTCTTTCTTCCACGGCATATCCAGAAGGTACCATCACAATTTTATTCAACTGTTCTTGTAAGGCTTTGATGTATTTAGGATGGGCATGTCCAATATTCATAACCCCATGTCCCGCTACGCAGTCAATATAGATTTTCCCGTTCTGATCGTAAAGAAGGGCACCTTCACCTCTCGTAATAATAAAATTTCGCTTGGGAAACAGTTTCGTGTGGTGATATGCTTCGGACTCGATAATTTTCAAGTAATCTTTTTCATCACTCATATTGTCTATAGTAAGATCTTTTATTTCAAAAATATTGCCATGATGATCTTTTAAGAAAAAATAATACAAATCACTATCAGCTCGATGAACTTTTATCGTAGTAAAACCCATTTTTTTTGCTTTTTGAAGTAATCCGTCTCTATTATGAATTAATAGGCAAGTATGCGTGAATGGTTCTTGAATCTTCTTGTCTTTGTTAGAGATAAATACTTCAAAACTAGCGTTACCTTTCTCGTACCTAACAACATCTTGCTCTATCGAGACTTGGAAGAACTTTTCCATCATTTCTTTCGCTATAGTGAAAGATCTCGTCTTTTTACATCCCAAAAGATCCACGAAAAACAGATCGCTTTCTTCTTCAGAGTTACTTACAATTGCTGCGTGTTCTATTTCTAATTGGTTCATTAGACACCTTTTTATAAGAATTAAGATTAATAAATTAAATATAAGTAATTAACTCAGGTATAATAAAGTTATCGATAAAAACTAGTTCAAGTGCTTTCTTAATATAATGTGCTTATGCAATATAAAAAAATGGATTTCTTTTTTTTAATTCACTTTAGCTTTATTGTCAAAAGGAAAAATTTTTTTACTTGTAATAGCATGTTATCATTGGGAATGCAATATTTTTTCATTGAACCATAATAATCAAGGGTGATTTTTGTTTCAAAATCATACAAAATAAAAGTGGTAATTGGAGGTGTTTCTAATTCCGGGAAAAGCAGGTTACTGAATCGTACCACTTTAGTTGAAGAAGAAATTGGAGTTTCCTTCCAATCACTCGAATGCTTGGTTAACGATGGAGATACATACAAATTTATTTTGTGGGATTTAAACGCAAAAAAAATCTTTAGATTCATGTATCCCCAATTTTGTAGGGGTGCTAAAGCAGCACTTCTCTTTTTTGACCTATCAAATTCTTTAGCATTAACCGAATTATCATTCTGGATTGATGTTTTTAAAAAAAGTGTGAAAAACATGCCAATCATCCTCATTGGAACTCTTACCGATGCAAAAAAGATGTGTATTACGAATAAACAAATAAAAGAGTTCATTGAAAAAAACGATCTTAATAGAATTTATTTCATATTACTAAACGACGATTATAGGCGAGAAGAAAAAGAAAAAATTTTCAAATATCTAATTCAGCTAATAGCTACTAATGATGAAGAAATCAAGAGTTTTAAGATCATTTCACCTTTAGAAGATCCGGAATTCATGGATTTTTTTCAATTATTCTGTAATTGTCCTATTTGCCATAGTAAAAATCACGAAAACTACTTAGCAAAATTTTTCTACAGTCAAGAAGAAGAAGATGTAAGGTTAAAGAATCTACTGCAAGATTTAGTCTACAAATTTATTAACATTCCTCTTGATTACTACAATACAATAAGGTTTGGTATCCCTTGCTGCAAATGTTATAAAAAGTTTTGCATAGAATAGTCTATTTTTCAAGGATTCCCGAAGCTTTTACGATATCCATATGATCAAAAGCTAAATCAAGGGAGGGGATGTCTGAAATCAGGTGAATTTCCAAGCTTTCTGCGTCGTCTTCTGCTTTAGGTTTTTGATTCCAATATTTCAAGGTACACAAATAAGCAATTGATACAGTATGGCCTCGAGGATCTCTTTCTGGTCTTGAAAACACGCCAATAAGCTTGTTTATTTTAACATCAAGACTTGTTTCCTCTTTTGTTTCCCTTATGCATGCTGCCTCAACTGTCTCTCCAATATCTACAAATCCCCCTGGAAGCGCCAACTCCCCTTGGTATGTTGGATTCTTGCGTCGAATTAGTACAATTTTCTTTTTTTTTTCTACTAATATCACAGCATCTACCGTTAGTGATGGCGTTTTAGGTTTTGGCATTTTAAACAATTATTTTTATTGATTGATTTATTAGCGAAAGTCTAGTTCATGTAATTCAATCGTCCCATACCTTAGAATTTATCAGGTGTTCTATTCGTGTTTTTCTAGGGCGTACGAATTCCGTGTGGCCATTTATTCTTTCGAGCAATAAAGAGCGTTTTAAAGTCGTGGAACTAACCATTTGTACTTCCAAGTCACCTTCGCTGAGCCAAATATGATTAAAGCTTGGTTCTTCGTCAGCGCGCACTTTATTAGAAGTTGATGTACCACAATATAAGAATGTTGTAGGTCCAATCACATACGCATGTGGTATGTGTTTATGACCCATAAGCACGAGGTCAATCTCAAAGAGTTGCGTGAATTCTATCAATTCTCCCGCATCTACTAATGTTGTTTGCTTTCGACCACTATAAGGAACTGCGATTGCGTGATGATGCATAGCTATGACCCTATTTTCTAAGTTTTGAACAAATTGGTTGCCAAACCAAACCAGTTGTTCATCTCCAATCTCCCCCGTTGAGACATCATCTTTTGCACTACATGCCCCTACAATGATCGTGTCTTTATCTTCCAGGATCATTGTTGATCTTCTTGGGCCTATAAATTTCTCAAAAAATATCAACCCATTATTTTTTGAACAATGATTCCCGGGTACAACCATGAGCTTATTAGAACATTCTTTAAGTCGATTAAAGTAAGCGTCAAATTTTTGATATTGACGATACCTTCCCTTATGAACTATATCGCCCGTACATATTACAATATCGTGGTGATTTTCATTAATGTATTTAATAATATTATCAAAATAAACATCGACGAATTCACTACCATAATGAAGGTCGCTAATTTGAATGATTACAACCATTTCCTCTTAATCTCCATTTTATCAAAGGTTTAATGTTTTATAATTTTTGAGACAATTTAAATTGAGTGTTTAATGTTTTAATCCTTTTCAAATTGTTCAAATATAGTCGATCCTATTCGCTATATCAGGAATATTTTATTATCCTAATAGTTAGACATACAATCCAGATTATGATCTTTCATAAATTATCATATTTCTCCTGATATTAGGGGAGTAAATTAACTTATATACAAAATTTGAAAAAAATAAGATCACTTTTTTAAAAGATAGATATACTTTTAGATAAGATTTTTTTATTACTTACTCTTACTAACAAGTTCAGTTAACAATGCCACGAATGCTCTAGTAACTCCTTGACCCGTGAGAGCACTTGTTTTATAATATCCACGCATTTTAAGATTTCTTGCTAATTTTTCAATATTGTAATCAGATTTAGGTAATGTATCGTCTTTTGCCAATCTTTCTGAATCGATCAAGTCAATTTTATTTCCTAACAACATAATGGGTATCATTCCGCAGTATTTCACGACATCTTGATACCATTTAATACAATTATTTAAACTACTGTTTCCCAATTCATTCTCTTCTTGCGAAAACACGATGATCGCTGCACTTGTTCCATTATAAAAATTCTTTCGAAGTTGTTCAAATGTCGCTTGACCGGCAAGATCCCAAAATACCAGTTTGACAGTTACACCTTCTACCGTGGCTTGGAACTTGCTAATTTGGGTGCCTAGAGTCATAATGTATTCTTGATTGAAAAAACCTTTCGTGTAGCGAACTATCAACGAGGTTTTTCCCACGGCACTATCTCCAATAACAACAATTTTAAAGTAGAATTCTCGTTCGTCAGTCATAAGATTCTAAAAACATTATTTAAAATAATATGAGAGTATAAGCTAACGCTCTATAAAATATTTTATATTAAACTTGACGAGTCATATGCGTTTCAAATTTAGATTATTAGAATATTTTCCTTATTTTCTTACTACTCATTTTGTTTTGAGATAAATATCGATCTTAATTAATTTTGGTTCATTATTGATCTTACGATGCTTACGGATGATCAAGTAAAACTGCTTGCTAAAAGTACAAATGATAAGGAAACGAAAAAGATCTTCAAGGTAATTGCTTCAGAAGAGCCCGATATTTATTTCCCAACGAAAGAATTGAAAAAATTAGGATATATAAGAAAGTTATGTAGATGTGGTACAAATTTTTGGACAACTCACGAGGATCGGGAATTTTGTGGAGATCCTGTGTGTTCTGGTGGATTTCAAGTGGTTATAAATAATCCCTCTCCTGTAAAATTATCTTATGTTGATGTATGGAAGAAAATCGTTGAGATTCTTGAACCAAGAGGCTATTTACCCGTTAAACGATATCCCTGCGTTGCACGATGGAATCCTACTTCAGAGTTCACAATTGCTTCCATCTCGGCCTTTCAACCTTATGTCGTTTCGGGAGAAGTCGATCCCCCAGCAAAAAAGCTTTTAATTCCCCAGTTTTGCTTGAGGTTCAATGATATTCCTAATGTAGGGCTAACTGGCGCCCATGCTTGCGGATTCGTCATGATAGGGCAGCATTCGTTTGTTTCACCGGAAGAGTGGGATCAAGGAGAACTATTTATGGACATGCACGATTTCATTACAGAAAAGGGCGTTGGTCTTTCTAAAGAGGAAATCATCATCCACGAAGATTCGTGGGCGGGAGGAGGAACATTCGGATGTAGCTTAGAATTCTTTAGCAGAGGTGTTGAATTATTCAATCAAGTTTACATGATGTTCGAGCAGACACCTCAAGGGCCAAAAGATTTAAAATTGAAAGTGCTCGATATGGGACTCGGTCAAGAACGAGTTTCATGGTTTTCGCAAGGAACACCAAACATGTATGAGGCCGTGTTTCCACACGTCCTTAAAAAGCTTCGAGAAAAGACAGGAACAGAATTGGAACTGGACCTATACGATAAATTCTCTCGATACGCTGCTTATTTAAATGTTGACGAAGTTGACGACATGGACGCGGCCTGGAAACGCGTGGCGGACGAATTAAAGATGAAAGTTGACGATTTAAAGGAAAAAATTATGCCCATGACGGGGCTTTATTCAATAGCGGAACACGCCCGGAGCTTGTTATTTGCAATAAACGACGGCAAGCTTCCTTCTAATGTTGGTGGAGGATATAACCTTAGAGTGATCTTCCGACGGGCTTTAAGCTTTATTGACCAGTTTAACTGGGATGTTAATATGGCAGATGTGTGTGAATGGCACGCAGAAGAATTACACGAAATATTTCCTGAAGTTTCGGAACACTTAGATGAAATACGAGAAATTCTTGATGTTGAAAAGGATAAGTTCTACACAACAAAGCAGAAGGCAGGGAAAATTATAGAAAAAATTGTTAAAAAAGGAGATCTTTCCATAGATATCCTCATTGAAATCTACGATTCAAACGGCATCGGCCCCGAAATGGTACGTACCATCGCAGAAAAATATAATAAAAAAGTAATTATTCCAGATAATTTTTATTCTTTAGTTGTTGAACGACACGAGAGGATAGAACAAGCTCATGCAACCGGAAAAGATGTGGACATTGATTTAGAGGACATTCCTGAAACCAAATCGCTCTACTACTACGACTATACTGAAGTATCAAATAAGGCTAAAGTGCTAAAAATTAAAAATAAAATGGTTGTTTTAGATCAATCCGTAGCCTATGGCACTTCGGGGGGTCAGCTTCACGATATTGGAACTATCAACGGTCAAAAGATCGTTGATGTGATAAAACAAGGAAACCACATAATACATGTACTTAATAACATTCCTAAATTCAAGGAAGGCGATAATGTTCAGGTAGAAGTGGATAAAAAATGGAGATTCCAGCTTTCGCAGCATCACACAGCCACTCACATCGTTAATGCAGCTGCAAAACAAGTATTAGGCTCACATATCAACCAAGCAGGCGCAAAAAAGACAATAAAAAACGCTCATTTGGATATCACGCATTATCAACAGATATCAAGAGAAGAATTAAAATTAATCGAGGATAAAGCGAACGAGATCGTTAGAAGTAGCATAAAACTGAATCTTTCCTTTATGCCTCGAGCCGAAGCTGAACATAGATATGGAATGGGGCTCTATCAAGGAGGGGCCGTACCTGGTAAAAACATACGAATAGTCGAAGTTCCAGGCGTTGATGTGGAAGCCTGTGGAGGAACTCATTTAAATAATACATCAGAAGCGGGCTATATTAAAATCCTCAAATCGCAAAAGATTCAGGATGGCGTTGTTCGATTGACATTTACTGCAGGTGGAGCAACCGATAAAATTAAAAATGAACAGGAAAATATCTTAGTGGAATTACAAGAACTGTTATCTGTACAATCCAATAAATTATTAGGAAGGGTTAAAGAACTGTTGTATAAACGCAATAATGTGAATAAAGCCTTTAAAAAAGGAAAGATTGATAAAAATGACTTGGAACTAAACTCAGATGAAATTTCAGAGGAGAATATTGTCAATGAAATTGCTCAATTTCTAACAATCAAGGAAGATAAGGTACCTTCGAAAGTTCGAAAGTTATATTCAGAATGGAGT
>JBHLMB010000051.1:0-1373 GCA_048938565.1 Promethearchaeota archaeon
TTTCGAACATCTTTCTTTCGAATTTAAGGATTCAAATATTTGTAGTAATTATTGCTTCGATATTTATATATATTTCAAAGAATTGATGAAATATTGTTAGTATTGTAAATAATATTAGAAGCGAGAGAGTTTATTGATTTTGAAAAATTATTTCGGCATTTGATTCTTAAATTATAGCAGAAAAACTATTCAAGATAAATAACTATTAATAAATACATCCATCCATTAATGTAGTCAAGGACTTATGTTGAATTTTACATTAATTAGATATTGAAGAAGGATGGTTAGAAATGTTTAACAAAATGTGATCAAAACCTAACATTTATATATGTTAATTATTTCTAACAAATTGTGATAAAAAAATCACAAGTGAAAATAATATGGATATAGGAATAATTTTTCTGCTTATTTTGGGAATATTTCTGGCACAAATTTTGATTATAGTAATCGTGTTCAGGTATATGAGGAAAAAAGGGCTACAACTAAGAGATGAAATGACTCGCGAGCTCATGCGTAAATCTAGTGAAATATCCTTTTGGGGATCTTGGCTTCTTTGGATAGTTATCATGGTATTAGATTCAATTTTAGGGGAAATCAGTTTCAATTGGTATATCTATTGCGGACTAATAGGGATGGGAGTTATTTTCGTTATGACCAATGCAATCATGCAATTCCAATTAAAAAGAAAGGTCCCGATTGATGCAGAAGAAGAATAAGACCAAAGGAGAGGAATTTACTACAAGAATTAAGGAATTGCGGGCTAGATACGATCTAACTCAGAGTGACTTGGCTAAAATGGTAAATGTCCGACGCGAAACGATCCTTTATATTGAGAAAGGAAAGTATAATCCTTCTCTTGTTCTCGCTCATAAAATCTCAAGAGCGTTAAACACTAAAATTGACGAGATATTTATCTTTGCAGATGATTAAGATGCTAATCCTACTTGATCCATTTTTTTTATTATTTAACCTATCTAATAACTATAGATTGATCATGTTCAGAAAGCTGAAAACAACATCATAAATTCATATTATAAAAAAAATTTGATTAATCGTTTTTTACAAGAAAAGATCAGATTAAAGGTAAATCCTCTAATTTTTTTGTTCCCATGAATTTTTTGTATAACTTTTTGCTCATTTTCATGTCAATATCACCTTTCCTTACTCGTTCAAATAACAGGCTCCGCAGAGGATTGTTAAACGCCCTCACGATTCTCTTTAAAGTGCTTTCCTCTTTAAATTCAAAAAATGGATCAAATGTAGCCATCGTTGAGTAGATAAAATTACCGAAATAATACTCTCTATCGAGTCCGAAGGCAAGAACGGATACAATCTCGGGTACATTGACCCAGCTGGGATAAAAGGTCCCATCA
>JBHLMB010000051.1:1383-10094 GCA_048938565.1 Promethearchaeota archaeon
TTTTGCCGCTCCAATCCAATCTACTGCAATTAAATTCTCCCCTCCAATGATGGTTTCAGTGACATTAGGATTCTTGTCTGCAAAAACTCCAAAGGGCCCGTCTGCGCTGACAAAAGCGTCGATAAATCCAAAATGAATGGGAAAACACTTTATGTATTCAATGGTGGTCGAGAAGATATCTCGTTCGCAATGGTATTCTTTGTACTTGTTTTCCATTGGTAAGGCACCGTATATGTTTTTAAGATTAAGCGTGTAAAATGCGTATGCGTGTGTTTTATTTTTAGCAAAAGAAATCCGGAAGTCAGCGTTCTTCCAATCCTCATTCACCGAATGCTTTCCTAAAAGGCCTTCAAATTGATATTCCTCGGTATCTAAAGAAAGGTCGATTATATCGTACTTCTCTACATCCTTGTCGAAACATTCCAATCCAATGTAATTGGCAACCGTTCTCACTTCTCTATTCGTAACATAAGTGCCAAAAGTACTTCGGGCTTCGGCTACCGCTATGTTTCTATATCCCCTTTCCCAGATTCTATTTACGAGATGCTCGACTAACTCAGGATCTGTAAATGTAGTGCGATCTTTTAAGGAATACATGAACATGAAATTAGACTTGATGATTATGGAAAAATCTGCCTTGTCTTTTCCGCTTTTTTGGCAATCGTTTTCTAAAATGTTAAAAAAACCACTTGCGTCGATTACTTGATCCAAAGCTTCGTACTTGTCATGATTCTTTGCAACGGCTACTATAGATGTCTGGTCCGAATTAATGCTGCTTAAATTAAGAGCGTCCGTGTTTTCTTCCAGTGCCATTATGGTTTTCTCTTTGGAGGTGTTGTTGCCGAAACTAACCATGCGCCTTTGAAAAACTGCCGTGGGATAATGGTCGTTGTTTATTTCTAACAGTACTTTTTCTGGGTAAGAAAACTTATCTCCTTCCTCCCTCGAAAGCACCTGAAGCTGATCGTCTTTAACCTCTGCGTCTAGCCACGCAATTTGATTCACGATCTTTCCTAATTGTCCTTCAATCTTGTTAACAAGAAAATCTCTCCTATCTTCTTTAAGCACATCAGTACGGATGTGAAGTCTTAATTCGCTTGAATTCGGATCAATTCTACAGAAATAATTGTAATAAAGCGAAGGCCATTTGATATTTTGGAACGAAGAAACTTCGGCTTCACCAGTCGTATTCTCTTTCACTATGTGGAATTTGCTTTTGCTTTCTTCGTCTTTCAAGGTAACGGTTCCTTCTCTGACGATAACCTTGTGTGGGATTAAATGCAAGCCCAATAATTGAAGGTGATCTTGCCACTTGATTATATCTTCCTTAAAGGAGGTATCAATGTTATCTTTATAGTTAGAAGCCAGGTTAAAAGGCAGGTGAATGGTAGGAAACGATCTTGTCTCGAAATTTATCTCGATTTCGACTAACTGCCTTTTAAGATGTTCTGGAAGTTGGGGATCCCTCATTTGACTGAAAGAGATGGAATTACCTTCGCAAATTTCAAAGATCTCTCCTTCGTATCTAAACAAACCTTTCTCGACATCTAAGAACAAATTCTCAATCCTATGCTTTGAGATGGCAAAGCGTCGATACTTTTCGTTATCGACCTTTATTAAAAGCGCGATGTCCCAAAAAGCAGTTTTGTCTCCCCAAGGAAAGTCCTTGTCGTGAATTCCCGAAAAGAAGAAGAATTGATTATTAGTACCGTCGTTCGATAGCTCCCCTGATAAGACAAGATTTTCATATGCCGTGTAATAAAAGGGACTTAAATCGTGATAATAAGTATCGCGAAGTTCTCCGTAAAGAAATGAGAAGAATTGGAGATTAGTTTTGATTTTATCTAATAGATTGGAAGTATTTGTAACTTGCATTGAAAAAAGCATTGAAGGAATATCCGCCAAGCTATATCGAAGGATACCCGATCCAAAGGAGCGTAGTTCTTCATCACTCTTTCGGTAAATACGAGTGAAAAGAGTTGTCATGTCTTCAAATAAATCAATTTTCCCGGGATCGTCGTAAATAACCTTATATCCCTCGAAAAAATATTCATTTCCATCGCTTCCAGTAAAAAAGAATTCGTATGTCATTCTTCTTTCCCCCGTGATCTCAGAAGGTTGAAAGAGGTTAAATTCTCCCTTAAGAATTTCGAGATCATTTCCTAAATCAGCACAAGAAACCGTTCCTATAAGGTTTGCTTTACGACCTGATAACTTGATGAAATCTTCCATGTCATCGATATCTATTGTTACATTGATTTGTATTTCATTTTTTAATTTCTCACCTTTCACGTAACCCTTTTTATAATCGGTTAAATCCCTTGTATAATATCCTTTCATGGTTTCTCTGAACTTAAAACCAGGTTTTTGCGAAATTGTTCCCTCCTCTTTAGTAGTTGAGACCTTTATCGATCCATCTAAAAATATTCCAGCATAACTTGGTAAATCTACATGTTGCCAGGCACCGGCGTTTGCCACGCAGGTTCCGCCTTCTTTATAAGGGACACTTGCTTTATGGGTATGACCAAAAACGACATGAGTGATGTGAGAGAACTTCTTTTTTCTCATCATCCTTGCAATTTTTTTATAATTTCGAGAGTTATCCGCCTTTAGTACTTCACGTTTCTCATTAATTTTATCTATAACATATAGTTGTATTAATATATCATTTTGTACATTTTTCCTCTTACCCATAGACTTGATCTTCTTTCTTATTTCGGGTTTTTTAAACAACTCCTTGATTTCGTTGATAAAGTCTCCCAATTTCCCCTTATAATTTTCGTTATAGTGCACATCTATAAATTCTTTACACGATTCGTTTGATTTGATGGCGTGTTTCCAAATTCTTGACCCAAAAAATAGTCTCAAGGAGGAATCAAATTGATGACCGTGTGTAAATAGGTAATTGCTCTTAGGATCCATGTTTGAGGAGATCTGAAAAGTAATATTATGATTAGAAATTCCCTCATGGGCGAATTGTTCCTTTGAATCATAACAGGAAATTTGTAAATAACCTTGTTCTTGAACATGTAAGATGCAATATTGGCAGAAATAGATTCTCTTAAACAAGTCTTGATATTTTTCTCTATTTTCAAATTGTTTCACCATGTTATTTATAAAATCCATTTTTCTTGACTCAAACATCTTATCGTAATTACCTGTTACCACCACATCGTGATTTCCAAGAGTAATTATTATCTCAACATTTAACTCTTGTAATTTGATGAACTGGTTATAAATCTCAAGAAAAATAACTTTATTACATAAATTTCGATAACTTTCAACGCAAAGATCGAAACAATCTCCGGTTATGATTAATGCTTGGAGATCTTTTAATGTTCTATCCTTTTTTTTTTTATTAATTTCTTCTAAAAATTCCTTAAAGGCTTCATGCTTAGTTCTGTAAGCGCCTAGATGGATGTCTGACACGACTAGAACTACTAGAGGATTATTATCGTTATTATTTTTCATAAATCTCGCCCTTTCTTAAATTATATTAAATTTATTTTCTTTATTCCGATTTGGGTGGTTTAATTGGATTAAAAATCGTAATATTTCAATTCGTGATTGTATTTAAATTTTTACTAAAACGTAAAAAACAATCATTAAATGCTTAGAAGTATGGTATCATCAAGACTTACACTTTCCACGACAACATTTATCATTTTTTTTAGAAACAACATCTGGATGTTGAGGATTTCTTATCTAAATATTAATCTTTAATAATTACATCACACTTACTTTGGAAGGAGCTCAAACCATATCTGTATAAACAGCAAGAATTATATAATAAAAAAGTAATAAGAAAAAAATTTGGATTTATTGTCATCTTCATATCTAAAAGAATGAATATGGAGAATTATCTGATATTTGAGGATTCTGCGTAATAAAGGGAAGAGTTATCGCTAAAGCAAAAGCATCCATAGCGTTATGGTAATCAAGAATTTCAGAGAAATATTCTGTAGCAAAAGAATAGACAGAAAAAGTTACCCCATAAAACTGAAATTCATATGACATACTTGGGTGATAACAGTCTGAAGAAGACATTGCGAGGTACTTTTTTTAAACTTATCAATATATTTTGCTACTTTTTTTGGATTGTTCGTAAATTTTAAACTCGTTACTACATGAAATGGCGAATCAGGGCGCTTATTGAGCTCTTCGCATGTTCGCCTAATACAATAATCTATCTCTCCTTTTAATAAATGCGGTTGTAATTCTTTATACGCGAGATTTCTCCATCCCATTTAAAATCACATTGTTAAAAAATTTCCAGCGTTTTTCATTTATTTTGCATATATATCACATTAACAAAAAATAATTTTTAAAACGAAATATCTTAAATACTAAGACTTTTTAAGAAAATTAATACAAAGAACTAAAGACGAAGAATTTAATGAGCCTACAAGGTTGTTTAGCTAGTCGAAAGGATTGTTCTGGCAAGGGAAAAGTTTTGTCTAAGCCTGAAATTATGAATATCTGTAAAAGTACACATCAAGCTGCGCCATCGCATGATTTATTTATTGTTTTACCTGATGGAGGAGATTATAAGGGAGGGATATACAGGTATAATGATGAAGGATTGAACCTATTAACAGAAAATCAAAAAACAAAATACACGATGGAATTATATCCAGAATTAATCAAGAAAGACAATATCGAAGTAAAAGATTTGATTAGGGTAGGGCTTAGTTTGCAATATTTATCTTTAAAAGTTGAAAGCTTGGGATTAGGAGTATCCCAACGAGCAAGAGGTCCCAAGAATGTTAACAAAATAATTAATAATATAACCAATCAGGAGCATCTCTTTTTATACTCCGTGGCTGTTCGTGAAAGGGACCGTGGTGCTTTAATTGAAGATAAAACCGAACCGTACCATTGTAAATTAAAAGAAGGGACCATCATATTGGAAACGCCTGAATGTTATGAGGATCGTGCGCTCTATAAAGGAATTTACAAAGGAATTGCCTTGGATAAAGCCATATTTAATGAAATGGAAAAAAAATCTCCAGATAATAATAACCTTAATGAAATATCGCAGGTACTCTGGGCTTGTCAGGGAGAAACTGATCATGCTACTCATGGTAATCGAGATGGTTTAAAAAAGAATGGATATGGGCGAGTTCATGCTTCTGGATGTGCCGGTTATTCAATATATCCGATAGTTATGATTGATGAACTTGCAGGCATCCCTAAAGGAGCATATATTTACAATCCCGTGGGGTTTTCTGCGTTAAATCGCTGGGTAAATATTAATGATCGGATTACATATGATCATTTCCTCCAAAAGTATAGTACTCTTCCTAAAAAAGATGATATCGAATATGAGTTCTCGGTGAAATTTTCCAATTATTTAATTTTATTATGCATGGATAGGAAGAAACCCTGTTCTGGTTTCTTTCATAGCAAGATAATGTCTGTAATGAATTGGGCTGAAGTTGAAGCAGGGATGGCATTAGCGGGATTACAATTGCTAGCAAATGCGTTAGGTTTACAGTGGAAAAAGCGCGTTATTTCTAATCCAGAAAATCTCAAGTATAGAAAATTACTTGATCTCGATTCTGCGGAGAAAGAAATTGACAATTTAGCAGAGAGCTTAGCAAATAAGGCAAAAAACGAGCATTTATCGCTGGTAAGTCATTTGGAACCAATTTTACTATTTTATCTTGAAAATAATTAAAATTTTTTAATGGGAGGATGAACTTGGATATCTTAATCATCGTGGTATTATACTTGGTCAATACTATTTTCTCATTCGTGATTTCTTTAATAATCATTCACAGGCTTTACATCAAAAAGAAATTTTCAAAGGAACAGCACTTTCATTTTTATAATGATCTCTTTTCTTGGGAAATATTCTTTTTCACGATGGGGATTTCAAGCACGATTGCGATTTTTTCAATCGTTTATAGTTTGGATATCTCGTTGTCCATCATTCTCTTTAAAATCAGATTTTTCCTCCTGTTATTTGCTTATTGGAACAAGATAATACATTTAGAAGAAGTAATGGAAAAAATTACATATGAAAGACATTATATTGGAGGGATTATTCCAATGGCTTTAGGGATAATTTTATCCTTTATAGACATGCCTATCTACTTGTTCTCATTTATCGTGCTATGTTGCTCTCTCGTCCCTTATTTATTCTTGCTGTTTATTTTCAAGAAAAATAAAGTCACGAGAAGGAGTTTCCTATTCATTTTGGTCGGGGTGTTATTGATTGCAGTTGGATCTATTTTGGTAAAAGAAATGCTAATTTTCTTATTTGATGATTCTGATTTCCTTAGTTTTTTCAATTTCTTGGCTCCAATATTATTCATTATTGGAACTTTTTCAATACTTGAAAGTTTTAGAAAAGAAATTTAGCAGAAAATAAATAGATATCAGTAAAAAATTAGAATGTTCAATGTAATCTAATATATAAGGTCTAGAACAAATTATTTCCAAAATTGGTAATGAAGATGGAATTTAAAGTAGAACTTAAAGAAGTATCATCTCAACCTATTAGTACCATTATTGAAGAAGTTAGAGCTTTTAAAATTCATCTTATCTTTCCCAAATTAATGAAAGAGATATTTGAATTCTTAGAGAAAGAAAATATAAAGGTTAAAAGTGTGCCTGTAGCTAACTTTACCGATTGGAAAAGAGATAAAGGTAAAATGGTAGTAGGAGTTCCAATTGAAACTCAATTTGATTCAAATGGAAGAATATCCGCAAGTCAATCCATTCCCTTGGAGGTATTATAATGGTTAAAAAAGTATATGAGGGAACTATTGAATCGACAATGGTTGGTCCGTTATATGCAAGAGCAAAATATAGCGCTTTATATCCTGAAATTACGAGAGACCCCCTTGCAGAAGACATTTATAAAAAAGTAAAAGAAATGTATTCTGACCAGCAAGAAGAATTCTTAATATTAGAAAAGTTCATGGATGAATTTACGAGTTTAAATTTTCTTTTTCGAGCACGAAAATTTGATGATGAAATACGGAACTTCAAGATAATTCACCCGTCTGCTACGATCATTAACCTTGGTTGTGGACTTGATACAACAAATTTTCGCATCGGAGATGATAACTTGAAATGGTTTCAAATAGATTTGCCTGATGGTATCGAATTTCGTGAAAAATTAATACCCTCCCAGCAAAACTCGAAAAATATTGCCAAATCGATTTTTGATTATAGCTGGTTTGATGATGTTGAATTCAATGAAAAAAAAGGGGTATTATTACTTGCAGCAGGATTGTTCAACTACTTTCAAGAAGCCCAACTAAAAGAGCTATGCGATAATTTAGCGCGTAATTTTATAGGAGGAACTCTTATATTTGATTTGCCTTCAAACATGTTGAAAAATATTATTAATAGGAAATATAAAAAATTGGGATTTCAAGGAGCAGATCATGAGTTTGGATTAGGAAAACCAAAAAAAATTCTAAATTGGTCTAATAATATAAAAACAATTTCTTGTACTATCTTTTTTAAAGGAATAGGCTTGAACCACAAATGGAATAAAAAAACCCAATTTTTAATGAAACTTTTTCGGACTTTTAGATTTTATAAATTCTTGAAGGTAGAATTTAAATAACTAAATATTATAAGTATCTAAAGCTGAAGGAATTGAATACTCCAATCAAAGTGATCTTATTGATTGCAGTTGGATCTCTTTTGATAAAAGAAAAGCTAATTTTCTTATTTGATGATTCTGATTTTCTTAGTTTTTTCAATTTTTTGGCTCCAATATTATCCATTATTGGAACTTTTTCAATATTCGAAAGTTTTAGAAAAGAAATTTAATAAAAAATAAATAGATATTAGTAGAAAATAAGAACGTTCAATGCAATCTCCTCAAGAAGAAAAAACCATTATAGAAAAAATAGAGAAACACATGGGGACAACAATTCCTTGGATTAATTCTTAATCGTGCGAAGAAGAATAAAGATGAACTTTAATTAATATCTTTTAAATCTCATATTAGTTAATTCACTAAATTACATGGAAGAGAATTGTAAATGAACAAAAGTATGCTTCAAAAAGTTATTAGGTAAATGAATATTATAAAGAATCTGACAATTATTATAAATAGAGAAGTTTAATAGTATATTTATTAAACGCGTCTCATCATTAAGATAAATATCAAGGCTGACGCCAATTACATTTTTATTATCGCTTTTCGTTATACTATTCTTTTTCTATGTATTATATATTTTAAATTAAGAAATTATTGAGAAAAAAAACTCTATTTGAGAAAACATGAGCGAATTGAATGTAAATTTTGACGAAAATAAGCTAAAAAAACGGGACGCCTTATTAAAGAAAGGAATAAACTTATATCCTCATAATTATAAACGGGAAATTGGATTTAAAGAAATTAAAGAACTTTACAAGGATATTGGTCATGAAAAGTCAAAAAAGACCGTGGTAATCGCAGGTTCAGTGCAAGTTATTCGAAGGCACGGAAGAACAATTTTTGTTGACCTCAAAGATGAAACTGGGTATCTCCAACTCTATTTAAGGGAAGATTCTTTAGGAAAAGAAAAATTTCAATTTTTTAAAGATTATGTAGATTCAGGTGATATCATTGGTGCGAATGGAAATGTGTTTAGGACAAAATTAGGAGAGATATCAATATGGGTCAATGATTTTCTCATTTTAGCTAAATCTTTAAGTCTATTACCTGAGAAATATCACGGGCTTAAAGATGTTGCCAAGCG
>JBHLMB010000052.1:0-10046 GCA_048938565.1 Promethearchaeota archaeon
CCTGATCTAGTTAAACTCCTGACCGTAGACTGTAAAGATGTTTCAGGAGGCATTCTCCATGTTGAGCCTGATGCGATAGAGGCTGTTGAAGCAATGTTAGAACATATTGAAAAAAATAGAAAAAAATTAGGAATCTGAATAATATAAGCTCTTTTTTTTATTTTGAACATGTTCGATATTAATTATATTTCTGAATAACTGTTATCATTAATTAAATACTTTCAAATAAATAAAGTGAAATATGATGACGGAGGCAAAACAAAAATTAATTAAAAGAAAGATCATCAAGATCGACGAAGAAAAATGCACGGGTTGTGGGCAATGCGTAGTTGCCTGTGCTGAAGGTGCTCTTGCTATTATAGAAGGAAAAGCTAAAGTTATAAATGAGGTGTTTTGCGACGGTTTGGGAGCATGTATTGGAGAATGCCCGGAAGGAGCGCTTGAAATTATTGAAAGAAAAGCACCTGAGTTTGACGAGGAGGCTGTAGAGAAACATCTAGATTTAATACGCCAAAAACAAAAATATACAAACAATCCCATGAATAATCACGCTCATATTTGCAGCTGTCCTTCTTCTGCACCCATAGTTTATGATCAACCTTACGAAGAAATCGAAGGTTCGGATCACATTCATTCAGCCCTACGACAATGGCCAACTAAACTCACATTAGTCAATCCTAATGCGCCTTATTTTAATAATGAAGAGTTACTCATCGTATCAGACTGCTCTCCATTGGCATATGGTGATTTTCATAGAAAAATTATGAAAGGAAAACCCCTCGTGACCGTTTGTCCCATGCTGGGTTTAGGAGAGCTTGAACTAAATAAGATCGAAGAAATACTTCGAAACAAACCCATTGAGCGAGTTAAAGCGATTCTAATGGAAGTTCCTTGCTGTCAAAAGCTTAAGATCTTTTTAGATCCGATAGTTGCCAAGATTGAAAGGAAAATTGAAGTGAAGGAAACAATTATCTCGCGAGATGGAACACTAATTTAAGCGGAAATTAAAATTTTTTACTTCTTATTAATTTTTTTGGAACATTACCTTCTTCTTGATTATTTTTCTTAACATGACCGAAAGGGTAGATTTAGACTTTCCCAAGCTGGTTGCGAGCTCCTCTAAGGATATTTTTCTAGGGATCTCGAAAAATCCCTTCTCTATCGCCTTATCTAACACCGTTGACTCCTCCAGAGTGAGCTTGTTCTTGTTGTTTTCTAAATTATAAGGTGCTTTTCCCAATCTTAGTAACTCAAATTGAAGGCCTTTTTGCTCGAATAGCGTTAGTAGCTTGTCAATCCTTTCACGCGATGCAATAAGCCTCCAATAGGCATATCCTTCTCTAACATTTATCGGAAAATTAACAAGCACTCCGCATTTTATAACAGCATATAATAGATAAGGATCCTTCGTTTTTACATTAAACTTAACGCGAGTTTCTTCTCTTTCCATCATGTTGAACTCGAATACGGATGGATGCTTCTTAATGACCTCTAGAATCGTGCTAATATCGTGATACATTATTTCCACGATAGAATTTCCTATAGATCTTTCTAAATCGTATGGAAGAAAATATTGGATTTCCATTTTAATATCGGGAAATTCTTTAAAAATTGTAGCAATCCATATATCTCTTGGAAATTTTATTTTAATTCGAGCAAGAGAAGGTTGAGTGCTACTCATGGCAAGTGGATAAATGAATTGATCTTAATAATTTTTTAGGATAAATGTGCCACAGTAGATAAACTCCATTTTTATAAAAAATATATGCTATAAAGAGGTTTAATGAAAATTTGTCATGATTCATTTGGTTTGATGTATTCGCCATCGAACTAATACAAATGACGCAATGAACACTATTCCTAATATTAAGGATAATCCAATATCCCAGAAGGATATTGCCCAAACGGCAATAATTCCAGCTGATATGAGCAATAGATAAACCAGGAGATATGTCTTATTTCGTTCGTTTTTTTCGTAAATGAACACGCAAGCACCGATAAAAACGCCAATGTTATAGGATATGCTTAGAATGTTCTTAAGAGTGCTATATTCCATTATTGCTAAAGAAAACGCGCCAAATAAACCAAGAATCAAGAACAGCCAGATATTTTTTCTCTCTCTTTCGTCAAAAGCCGTTTTTCTTATGTGTCCTATGCCATTTCGAAACAATGCCCAAAAAACCAATCCCGTGCTAAAAAGTTTTAAGAAAAAATGGCCAAGAAAGAGGTCTAGATTTTCCAAGAATGTGAGTTCAAGGTTATAGCCAATTTGAGCCCAAAAATCTAATAACCAATTAGGCAAAGAATATTCAAAAAGAAAGTTTACAGCGGGCATAAGTTCTATGTATAGGCTCGTCTTTATTGTAGATCTTATGGACCAAACTAAAAGAAAAACAACAAGCAAGTCAAATAGCTTGTAAATTTTTTTTCGAAATACAAAAACTGATACTTTAACATAGCTTGAAAGAGTTTGAATTATCGAAGCCCCTATAAATAAATTAATTAACAAAGCGATAAAAAAGAAAATCCAGATGATTGGGATGAAACTAGGATGTGATGTGAAATCAACAAATATTAAGAACGTAAATAATCCAATGAAAGCAATAGCTATGGCATATAACAATGTACTTACAATGTTTTTGATTCTTGTTGCCTTTGGTTTTTTAGAAGACTCGCGTCTTTTTTCTTCTAAATTACACGCTTCTGCAATCTTCATTAACCGGTCAAATTCTCTTCCAGAGGCTTTAAAAGCCAAGGCTTTAAACTTCTTTGATCCTTTTTTATGTAGTGGATTATTTATCAGCTTGATCTCTCTTAAATTTTCAAGGCCTTTTAAAGAGTCAGGTAACTTGGTGAATCCGTTTTCTTCCAAGTCTAAAAACTCAAGTTTTTTTAACTTTTCAAAAGATTTTGGCAAATGTTTCAAGTTATTATTATATAAATTTAAGAATTTAAGCGATTTTAACTCTCCAAACGATTCTGGAAGGGATTTTAAATTGTTTGAACTCAGGTCCAACTCTTTTAATTTTGACAAATTTCCAAAATATCGTGGTAATTCTGTAATGGTCGAGCGAAAGAAAAAAGATGTCCCTTCCATATATAACTCCTCAAGGCTCGTCAAGTTGCTAAAAAAATAAGGAAGATCTTTTAAGGGATTGTTTTCTAAATGTAAAATTCTAAGTTCTTTTAAATCTCCTATTGTTTCAGGTAAAGTCGATATCATGTTATTCTCTAAATGTAATACCTCGAGGTGAGACAATTTCTTAATGTTTTTTGGTATTCTCATAGATCCTGTTAAAGCTAAGTCTAGCATTGTTAAAGAGAATAGGTCCAAGATTTGTTGGGGAAAATCAATAAGAGGATTGCATCGAAGAATTAATTCTTTTAGATTAATCAGCTTTTTAAAAGAATCTGGAAGGTATGAAAGGCCACAATTAAAAAGGGCAAGTCCTACGACTTTTCCGTTTAAAATTCTCATTCCAAACGAATCTGTATCGATGTGATATAGGCGAGGAAAACCGGTTTTCTTTAAATTATCTAAATCATGACTTGAATGCCAAAAACCAGGTATCTTTAAATTTTCCATCATTGTGTTTTCTAAATCTTCCAATGCAAGGGCCTCATCATTGCTAATTCTATACTTCTTGTATTTTCCACTAGTTCTGTTTTCTTCTTGCTTCTTTTGACTTTCTAAAAAATTTAGGATTGCATCGGTGATTTCTATCATCGCTTCATTAATGTTTTCTCCCGTTTTCGCTGAGGTTAGCATAAAATCGAGTTTATTTTCCACAGCAACTTTCTTGATTTCATTAGTATTGTCCATTGCGTCATCTACCAAGTCTTTTTTCGTTCCAAGTATCATTATTGGTATTGGATAAAGAACTGATTCGGTTATATGAGAAATCCACCTTGAAACGGTTTTAGAATTATGCCCCTTTGTTAGATCGATTACTATGATAACGGCATCAACGAAATTATATATTTTCTCTTTCATTGGAGAAATTTGAGATGTCAAACCACCCGTGTCCCAAATAACATAGTTAATCCTTGTAACTTCAGATATTTTCATGTTTTTTTTATAGATTTTAAAACCCGTAGTATTTGTTGAATCAGGTACAAATTCACCCTCTACAAATCTTCTTATCAATGAAGTTTTTCCCACTTGGCTATTGCCAACCACAACTAATTTTAAGGAGTATTGTCCCTTTGGAATTTTTCCCCCCTTTGACTTGGAAAAAAGCCTCAATATTCCTGGAATTTTAAATGAAATATCAATGGCCCCATTTTTAAATGAATCAATTATATCGGCAAGGTGTACAGAATAGACTTTTAGTTCGATATCCGTAGTTTCTTGATTTGCTATTGTCGCAAACATTGATTTACCAAGAGAACACGCAGTAAACTTAAAGTGTCCGTCTGATAAAACTTCTAAAAAAGAATATTCAAGTCCAAATTGATCTATTATTGCCTTATTATTATTTCCAAGAAAAGTTTTAAGGGAATTTAACGCAGGTTCCTCGCCAACTTGGGTAAATACATTGTTGAAATCTGCTCTATCTGTTATTAAAGCAGCTAATATACCTGGAACGAGGGCTATGTATTCTATTAAAATATTTTTCAGAGGTTCATCCATTTTTAATAACTATAAGATATAAATTCGAGCATAAAAGTATTGATATGTTATGATTTGATATTTGAGAAAAATAATTTAGGGATTAAAAAATAATATCGAAAAATGTAAAACATGATCAAGTTAGAAATAAACAAATTATAGATAGTTTTAATAAAACTTTTTATTTATGGCTTAAATATCGATTTATTAAACCACTTAATAGATCTGCTGTTTGAGCAATAGCAGGAGACCCTCCAGTCCTGCTTGCCCATTGTCCTGATAAAAATAAGTTACTAATTGGTGTTTTTGGTGAAATGGGATTTAACACGAATTGTTCGGTTGTCATTTGCCATCCCATAACCGCACCATTTATCTCATTTGAATATTTTGCAAAAGTTAAAGGTGTTGCAAGTTCCAATACTTCTATGTATTTTTTTAAATCTGGTATTTTTAATATTTTAGAAACGATTTCTAAAATATCATCTGAAATTCTTTTCTTAAGGGAAAGGTACTCTTCTTTATTATCTGAAAACTTTCTGAATGGTTCGATTATTGCAGGACAATATATAGAAACGATACTCTTTCCTTTTGGACAACATGTTGGATCAATATTGCTATAAATAGCAATAGATCCAATTGGTAATTCTGAATAATTGACATTTTCAAAAGCTCTTCTTAAGTCTTCTTTTGAATTGTTTCTGTTGTGCGGCGTCCATATCATGTAGTCAGTTATTCCTTTTTCTTTAAGATCAATGTTTAAACCAAGATATAGATTCACAGCCGACCAAGACGGAATCCGCTTCTCTAATGAAGAGGTATATTCTTTTAGTTTTTGATTTCCATTTAATGACCGAGAAATTATTGTAGTTGGATTATTATTTAAAATTATTATTTTTGCGTAAAAATCTCTTTCATTTCCTTCTTTATCTCTTGCAACAATTCCATCAGCGATTTCTTCACGATACTTTAATTTAATCGCTTCTAATCCGTACTTGATATTTCCTCCGTTTTCTTTGAATATCTTTGCCAAAGCTGAAGAAAAAGAACCCGCTCCTCCTTTGATATAATAAGCTCCTTGTGAAAAGTGTGTCATCGAAAATCCTGCAAAAAACAATCCGCTGATGTCGTTTGGAGGCCATTCAAAATATCCTAAAGGAGCTTCAAGTAGATTTTTTAAATTTTGATTTTTAATGTTACCCATAATTTGAGAAACCTGCATTTTTGACAATCTGTCTAAAACATTAGGATCGGTTAGATTGCCAAAAGTTTGAAAAAACTCTTGAATATTAGCCGCTTCTTCTGGAAATGTTTTGATCATGTTTGTTATATAGTAAGAAATAGTTGTAGGTGCTCGGAAATGGATATTATTGTGTTGGTCGATCCAATGAAAGAGAAACGGTAATTTGATAAATTCTACGCTTTTCTCACCATTAAATTTCTTTAAAATTTCGTACAATACTCCACCTTTTTCGCATCCACAAGTCCAATGCAAGTTTACATCAAATCTGAAATCTCCACGATTGAAATTTGCATAATACCCTCCAGGATAATCGTTTTTTTCAAGAATTAAAACATCATAACCTTGCTTTTGTAATAAATTTCCCGTGATTAAACCTCCGATTCCAGCACCAACTATTATTATATCATACTTCATGTTATTTTTTCTCTTAAATTTAATATTTTTAGATCGGAAATCATTAAATTATTCTTAAACAATTCCCACTGAATAAAACCTAAACCAAGTTTATTAACTATATTCCCTTTAATTAAGCATCATCTTAATAAATCAGGCGAAATAATTAATGTACATGGAACAAAACGAAAAATTATTGCTTGGAATATGTGGAAGTCCAAGAAATCAAGGTACGGAATACGCTGTAAAATACGCCTTAGATTACGCATTTGATAAATTTGGTTTCGAAACGGAATTTTGGTCCGTGAGGGGAAAAACAATTAAATTCTGCTTGCATTGTGATTATTGTGTACGTGAGAAAAGGGGGTGCATGCATGTTGATAATCTGGGTGAATTATATCCATTATTAGAACGCTCGAAATTTTTTTTACTTGGAACGCCCGTGTTTCAAGGGAATTTATCAGGACAGTTAAAAACGATCATGGATAGATGTCGGGCTTTAATAGCGTTGAATCCGAGTGTATTTAAAGGAAAGATAGGAGGAGCACTTGCGGTTGGTGGTGATCGGAGTGGAGGACAAGAAATTGCAATAAGGACTATACTTGATTTTTACCAACAAAATCACATAATATCCGTTTCTGGAGGTGCTTTTGGAGCTAATTTAGGCGCAGGATTATGGACAAGAGATAAGGGAAGAAAGGGAATAGAGCAGGACGAGGAAGGTCTAAGAGCAATAAGAAAAGTCGTGAAAAGAATGGCAGAATTTAAATAAAATCAAAGATTTTTTGTGTTGTAAGCTAAAACTTGTTTTTAATCGATAAAAAAAGGATACGAATTGATTATTTAATATCAAATAATTTTTTTGCTTCCTTTTCTCTCAAACCTGATATACCCCATAATTCTTTAAACCAATATTTTCCTTTATAAATTACCACGGGCGTGTTTACAACACATTGGTCCTTGTCACAAAATGTACTCAAGAAGTTCGGATCATAAATGAGTTGATCGACAAGTTCCTTATCTTCAATGTTCTTTTCAACATATTTAATTTCCTTTTTATCAAGCCAATCCTTCAATTCGTGGCAGTGAGAACACCCTTCTTTTGTAATGATTATGGGTAATTTCATTTCAGTCATGATGAAAAAAGAATTAGTCTTACTAATAAAATGTTTCTATTATGAGTAAAAATTTGATTAAAATTTGAATTCATTGAAGTTCTAAGTTATTTTGACAATGGGGACAATGTAGTAGTATTTCCTCATTGCATATTTCGAGCTCGTCATTCGTGATTATATTTTTCCAGCATACAAGTTTGTTTTCCTTTAAAACCATGTCCCTTCCATGATGTTGTGGAATGATGTCTTTTGTCTTACAATGATTACAAATCAAGGAAGTTGCTTGAGATTCGATTTCCTCAATGGCCATTTCTTTATATAAGAATTTATATCGAAAAATGGTCATTCCATTGGCCAGCACGAGTAAGGACACTCCCATATCACCTATTCCTACAGCTAACCAGAGCGTCATGAGCCCAATAACCGTTAAAACCGCAAAAGTTAGTTTAATGATAATGGAAATCCAAATATTTTGTTTTATCTTTTTATTTGTTTTTTTTGCGATGTCCAAGAATGTAAGAATTTTCTTAAGATCGTCGTTAATTATTATTATATCCGCAGTTTCTAGTGTAATATCCGTGGCAGAAGCCCCTATCGCAATGCTTAAATCTGACAAAGCGAGAGCGGGAGCGTCATTTATTCCATCTCCAACCATCGCAACACCTTTGTGCTTTTTCTTCAAATCTTTTATCTCTTGGAGCTTTTGATCAGGAAGTCTTTCTCCTAAAGACTCATCAATGTCCAAGCACGCTCCAATTGAGTTGCAGACGAGTTGATTATCACCTGAAATTAGGAGCGTTTTAAAACCTCTCTTTTTTAAGCCTTCTATTATAATTGGAGCGGTTACCCGAAGTACATCCCTTATTGTGATATATCCAAGAAATTCTTTTTCATCAATTAACAAGATAGGTATGGTGCCAAGTTTTTCAACTTCTTCTAATTCCTTGATTGGAATATCAATGTTGAGTTCTTCGATGTAAGCTTGACTTCCAACCGTATATAGTCTACCATTGATTTCTCCTTTTATTCCTTTGCCCTTTATAACTTCAAAGTTATTCACGGAATATAAGGAAAGGTCTAAATCTCTCGCTTGAGATGTGATAGCTTTTCCTATTGGGTGCTCCGAGAGACTCTCCAAGCTTCCTGCTAGTTTCAATATCTCGTTTTTATCTAAGTTTGACTTTGATTCGATCTCAAATAACTTGAGTTTGCCTTCTGTTAAGGTACCAGTTTTATCAAAAGCAAATACATCAATCTCATTAATTTTTTCTATAAATCTATTTCCTTTCACTAAAATTCCTTCTCTAGCTAATTTTGTTAGCGATGCGATATTTGCCAGGGGAGTTGATAATGTCAGCGCGCAAGGACAGGATACAACTAGCAAAACCAAACCTCTATAGAACCAGTCGTAAAAGTTGTTAAAGAAAAATTGGGGAATAATCATTACCGAAAGCGACAGTATTAATATTATGGGCGTGTAATACTTCGCGAATTTTTCTATAAACTTTTCTTGCTTGCTCCTGTTTAGCTGGGCGGTTCTTACACTTTCAGCTATTTGAGCCACGAGTGTATTGGTGCTTTCCCGCGATACCTGTATGTCAACGAAACTATCTGAATTGAGGCTTGCGGCAAAAATATCGTCTCCCTCTTGCTTGAATACGGGAACGGATTCTCCAGTTATGGCGCTTTCGTTAAAATAAGAGCTACCTTTAACGATTATCCCATCTAAAGGTACTTTCATTCCCGGCTTTATGCCAACGACTTGTCCTGCTTTTACTTCTTTAGAAAGCACACTCGTGTAACCATTTTCAGATTTTAACAAGGCTTCATCTGGAGCTAATTCAAATAGTGCTTTTATGGCGTGTCGAGACTTATCAGTCGTAACTTCCTCCAATCTTTCTGCAATGGAATATAATAATATTGCTGTGGCTCCCTCTTGTCCGTGGAGTATGAAAAAGGAAGCGATTGCTGCAATAACCATTAAAATATTTGCTGTAATTTTTTTATTTTTGATGTCTTCTATTGCCTCAATTAATACTCCTGGACTGGATAGCACGATTGATATCAACGATATTATTTGAGAAAGCAAGACTTCTTCAAATGCAAACTCTAAAAAAATCGCTATTCCGATCAAGGTAGCAGAAGGAATTATGAAGAACCAGAATTTTTCTTCGAAAAACGATTCTTCTGCTTCTATTTCTTCTAATGGATGCTGGCAAACCGAACTAGAACACGCTTGAGTTATTTTTAATCACCTATATTATTTATGAAAAAGAGTCATAAAAGGTTCACTTTTATGTTATATAAAATTTCTTCCCCAGTGGAATGCGAGTAATAATAGATAATCCGTATTTTTTTATGAATAATTCAAGAGATACAATTTCTAAAATCTTCATCGATAGATCCTAATATTCTTTATTCGCCTTATGAATTTTTCTGACAAGATGGTACAGAAACAAAATATTATAAGAATCAGAATGTTATAAAGTTTCTATTTTTTTCTCTCCGTTTTAGAAAGTAAAATTGTTCATAACAACCTTAAATCATCCTTTTTACCATCCAAAGTAAGGATTTCATTATGGCATCATTTTCTTCCATTAAATTAATCGGTATATATTTTAACTTCATTCCACAGGATGCTAACTGTTCTTTATTAAATACTGATTCTATTTTAGTGCGAGGTATT
>JBHLMB010000620.1:0-2542 GCA_048938565.1 Promethearchaeota archaeon
TAATTTCACGGGTTTTTTTAATTTAGCCATTTCACGTTTAATTATTTCTTTATATCGATCTTGAGACGAAATTTCAAACACCTCTTAAATTTTTTTACGCATACATACCTCCAAAATCTTGCTTCCCTCTTGTTAGTTTTTCTAATAAATCTTGAGGAGAAAAGACTCCATAAATATGTTGGTCTTCATTAACCATAACATGAGGGACGCCTTGAATTTGATATTTCATGGCGAGATCTTGATTTACATTAATATCAATTATTTCAGTTTTCACTTTCCCTCTTGATAACATAGCAAATAGGCCCGATATTGGAACAACGGACGGGCAGTAAGGACAAGTCAATGTTATAAAAAGTTTTAAAGTAGATTTTTGCATGTTTTTCAGATTAGAGATTATAGCATCTTCATAAAAGCTTCGCACTCCTGAAAAATATTTCAGATTTTCTATAAATGGAGAAGTTTCCGCTCCAAGTGGATTTCCTAAATATCGAAGAACCTCTTTTCCTTCATCATCAATAAAAAGTATTGTAGGAATTCTTATTACATTATATTTTTTAGCATCTTCAATATCAATATCAATAGATTTTTCTTCTAAAACTAATTTCCCATTAGAGAACTCCGAAAGTTGTTCTAATAGGGTCATAGTACCATCACAAGACATACATCTTCTTACTTTCTCTCCATTTTGTTCTTTAACATCTGTGAAAACGATTATATGAATCTCATTTTTTAGTTTTGTCATCTCATTTTTTAATATGTCTTCATACTGTTTTACATAAATCATAATTAGATAAGCACCTTTTTTCTTTCTTTCTATTAATATTATTCGGATTAATTCTTAAAATATTTTTATCGTTTAAAATATAAAATATTTGATTTATTGTTAGTTTAGATATAATTACAAGAAAAATTTTATTAATAATTCAAAAATTAAAAAATTAATCTAAATTTGTATTTAACATATTTCTAAGGACTGTATGTAAAATTCCTCCATTTTTGTAATATTCTATATCGACAGGCGTATCAAGTCTTGAAATTACTTTCAATTTTTTCTCTTGACCATTATCAAATGTTATTTTTATAGTGATCTCCGATCCAGGTTCAATTTTTTCTATTCCATTTATATCAAAAGTTTCATTTCCCGTCAAACCTAATTTTTCAATATTTTCCCCTGGTTTAAATTGTAAAGGAAGGACACCCATTCCAACCAGATTACTTCTGTGGATTCTCTCAAAAGATTCTGCTATAACTGCTTTAACACCTAAGAGCTGAGTTCCTTTTGCAGCCCAATCGCGAGAACTACCCATACCATAGTCTTTACCAGTAAAAATTATTAGAGGAACTTCTTGCTCAATATATTTCATTGCAGCATCATATATAGGAATCACCTCTTCATTTGGAAAGTATTTAGTCCAGCCTCCTTCTCTATTAACAAGGTTATTTCGTATTCGGATGTTTCCAAAAGTGCCCCGCATCATTACTTCATGATTTCCCCTTCTAGATCCAAATGAATTGAAATCTTTTGGTTCAATTCCATGAGAGATTAGATATTTTCCTGCTGGCATATCTTCAGGAATGGCCCCTGCTGGAGAAATATGGTCAGTAGTGACACTTTTTCCAAGTAAAGCTAAAATTTTTGCGCTTTTAATATTTTTTAAAGGCGTTGGTTCTATTGGGAAATCAATAAAATAAGGTGGTTCTCTTATATATGTTGAAGAATCGTCCCATTGATATATTTGATTTTCAGTAGGCTTTAAGTCGTTCCATAAATCCCACCCCTTAAAAATCTCATTGTATTCTTTATGGAATTGATTAACTTTCAAATATTTTTCAACAGTATCCTCAATTTCTTTCGAACTTGGCCAAATACTTTTTAAATAAACAGGATTCCCATATGTATCATAACCAATAGGATCCTCTTCCATATTTATCACAACAGTTCCTGCTAAGGCGAAAGCTACTACTAAAGGAGGAGATGCTAAATAACTGGCTTTAACATGAGGATTGATTCGGCCCTCAAAATTTCTATTACCGCTTAAAACGGAGGCGACTACTAGATCTTTATGCTCTATTTGTTCAACAAATTCATCTGATATTGGTCCACTATTTCCAATACAGGTTGTACAACCATATGCTACTAAATTAAAACCTAATTGTTCGAGATACTTTAGTAATCCTGATTCTCTCATGTAATCCGTTACAACTCTAGAACCTGGTGCAAAACTTGTTTTTACAAAATTCTTAACTTTTAAACCTTTTTCGATTGCTTTTTTTGCTAATAAACCAGCGCCGACCATTACAGAAGGATTAGATGTATTTGTACATGAAGTAATAGCAGCAATTATAACAGAACCATGGTTTAACGAATTTCCTTTCGAAATTTTATCAATTTCTTCTCCTTTATTAAAAACAGATTTCATGTTTTCTAAGAATGTATCTTTCATTTCTTTCAATGGAATTCTATTTTGTGGTCTTTTCGGTCCAGCGAGATTAGGTTCAATTTCATTTAAATTTATTTCGAGATATTCATTGTATTTTGGTG
>JBHLMB010000621.1:0-2536 GCA_048938565.1 Promethearchaeota archaeon
AAAGGAGCAAGATTGGCCGGACTACACTACGGGAGCGTATTTTTGTTGGTTAATTCAACGATACATTAATTAATTTAATCTAAAAGGTTTTTTATTTTGAGTAGTACTGTATGAATCTGTAATTAATTTTAAATTTTAAATTTTTTCATTTCGCAAAAAGAGAGGTTCGACTAAAGCAGACTAAAGAATAATGCGGGAAAGGGGATTTGAACCCCCGAACTCCTACGAGACTGGATTCTAAGTCCAGCGCCTTTGACCAAACTTGGCAATTCCCGCAAGTTAGGCTTATTTTATTACGGACTATTATTAAAAAAGGTGTGAATTAATTAAATTTTGTCATCATTATTTTTAAAAAATAGGGGTAATTTTTAGAAGAAACAAGGATTTCAAGAGAACGAACATTATTTAAGTATAGACTAATATTATAAATTTAGAAAGAACTATTACTTTGAAAAAAAATAATCATTTGGTCCTAATAATGAGTCTAAGAGAAGCTTTAATAAAACATTTAACAACGATATTAAAGTCATCTGAGGGAACGATCTTAGTAGTTTTATGCGACTTAAACGGACTTTCTATCTCAAAGATTGGAAGGAAAAGTGATATCGTGCTAGATGTTAACCAAATAACGAGCTTAGCCTCTACTGCCTTTTCGGCAAGTGAAGAAAACTGGGAAGATTTAAATATTAAAGAGCAAATTATTTCATTTTCATTTTTTGAAAGAGTATGCTTGATAACAATAAGGATCAACGATACTCTACTAACGATCGTTCACGATTATCACAAAGAATGGCCATTACAGGTTGATAATCTGGCAAGTTCAATATATTATCTAAAACAAAAATTAGGCGAATTTTTTGGCGGTGATCATAATTCAATCAGTCAAATAGAAGAATTTTCTAATAATGTTAGAAGTGCTATTTACTTATTTGGAATGGGTACTGAAGTTTCTTTTGCCTCATACACTCCAAAAAGCTATGATCGCTCAAATCTGCTATCAGCTATTAGCGTGATATTAGATTCCATTCAAAATCAAATTTTCATACATTATGGGTTAGTTGGTCCTTCAGGTTTAACTTACGATGCCCGTGAGATAAGTGATAAATCCTTACCGATTACAATAGAAGCGTTCTCTGCAAATGCAAGTATGGCATTTCAAAAGATGAAAGAAGAATCGGAAGGAAGTTCGATTGGAAAATTATTATGTTTTACTGCAATTTCAGGTCAGGATGTTGAAAATCTTTATGGTCTGATCGCGTGTCCCTCTGGAAGATTAGATTTTTCACATTCCAAAGAGACTTCAAACTCGGAAGAAGTTTCTTTTATAGGATTATTTCCTTTAGCATATGGAGTCGTTCCAGTTATGGGCGAATCCAGAAATATTATTCATTCAATATTAGAAATCTTAGGATCGGAAAACACGACAGAAAATTTAATTAATGCAATCAATGTTCTGACCAGTTTTAAATATGAATAGAGACATTATTCAAATCCAAAACTGAACAATTAAGATGATCCCCAAATTATATTGCATTCGGTATAAAGGGAAGGATTTGGGATGTGCTTATGAAAAATGCACTGCAGTAAAGCTATCTAAGATGGGTTTATTAAAAATCATTAATAATACCAAAGGAAAGCTAAATGATGCAATTGTTTTGGAACCATTTTCTACAAGCGTTTTAACCGCTGAAGATCAAGGTCTTGCGCTAAAATATGGTATTGTTGTCATAGATTGTTCTTGGAATAAAATCGTGAATTTCAAAAAATTTAATTATAAAAATGGGAGGAAATTACCTTCGCTAATAGCTGCAAATCCCACAAACTATGGAAAATGGGAGAAACTAAGCTCAATTGAAGCGCTAGCAGCAGCCTTATTAATATTAAATTTTGAAGAAAGCGCAAATATCTTGCTTTCCAAGTTTTCTTGGGGCGCACATTTCAGAGAAATTAATAAAATATAATTAAAAAAAAAAAATTAGTCCATTCCGGGTGGAGCACCTCCCTTGGAAAGGCCAGAGGCGGCAATAACATCATCAATTTTTAGGATCATTGAAGATACTTCTGTGGCGGACTGAATTGCTTGAGTTAAAACAGTTAAGGGCTCAATAACACCTAGCTTAACCATATTATCTGGCTTTCCGGAGGTAATATTAACACCAAAAGCAATACCATCATTTGATTCGTGTTTTGATCTCAGTTCAACGATTAAATCAACGGGATTATATCCAGCATTTTCCACAAGTGTCTTTGGAATGATTTCCAAGGCGTTAGCATAAATTTCTATAGCCAATTGTTCTCGACCACCGATAGTTCTTGCATATGTTTTTAGTCGTTTTGCGAGCTCTATCTCGGCCGCACCCCCCCCAGGTAAGACGAAAGGAACTTCTATAGCTGCTTTAACGACAGATAAGGCGTCTTTTAACATTCTTTCTGCTTCATCAACGACATGTTCTATACCTGCCCGGATTAATATACTTACAGCTTTTGGATCTGCACATTCGGATACAAAAATCATTTTATCATCGCCAATCTTCTT
>JBHLMB010000622.1:0-2535 GCA_048938565.1 Promethearchaeota archaeon
AAATGGCCAATATGGATATCACATAAATTTCCATTTCCATTTATGGACAATATTTGTTTTAAAATGTTTGGTGTTAAGACAAAGTATTCAAATTCACTCTTTGAAGGCTGGGTTGACACTGAATTCATTGAATTTGGAAAAAATATTGTAGTAGGTCAAGGATCTGTTGTTCAATCTGCTGTAATTGTTGGAAATTTGTTTATTATAAGAAAAACAATAATTGAAGATAAAGTGGTAATTGGCTCTCAAAGTATAGTAATGCCCGGAACACATATGAAAAAGTATTCAATTTTAGGGGGACATTCTATGACCACAATAGGACAAGAATTAGAAGAATCTTGGATATATTTAGGGGCTCCTGCGAAGAAATTCAAAAAAAATGTATTTTTTGAAGATGGGTTAGAAGAAATTATTAAAAGACAAGGAGAAAAAACAATAGAATCAATAGATCGTTTCGAAGAGTTATACACAGTAAGAAAAGATAAGGAGACAGAATAATTATTAGCTTTTTTTAGGGTTAAATTATTTTTAATGATAAATTATTATATTTAAACGAAAATGAAGATTGGATATATCCAGACTTCTCCTGTTTTTGGAGATAAGGAAAAAAATTTTGAAGATGTAGAAAGTCTTACAAAGGGATTGAAAGCTGATTTAATAGTTCTTCCTGAATTATTTGCTACAGGTTATAATTTCGTTTCAAAAGAAGAAGCATTATCATTAGCTGAAATTCAAGATGGGAAGACTACTCAATTTCTTCTTAATATTGCTAAATCAACAGGTTCTATAGTAGTTGGAGGATTCATTGAAAAAGAAGGAGATAAAATATATAATGCTGCAATTCTAGCCTCAAAAAACGGTTTTATTGGAACATATCGGAAAATTCATTTATATTATAAGGAAAAATTGTGGTTTTCTCCTGGAGATAAACCATTTAAAATATTTAAAATCAATGATGTAAAAATTGGAGTAATGATATGTTTTGATTGGATCTTTCCTGAATCTGTTCGAACTCTAGCTTTACTTAGTGCTGATATTATTGCTCATCCTGCTAATTTAGTTCTTCCATATTGTCAAAATGCTATGATTACAAGATGTCTAGAAAACCGAATATTTGCTATAACTTCAAACAGAATTGGTGAAGAGAACCGAGGTAATGACAAATTCAAATTTACAGGAAAAAGTCAAATTACCTCTTATAATGGAGAAATTCTGTCTTCCGCACCTAGCGATAAAATTTATGTCGATTTTGTCGATATTGATATTGAAAAAGCAAGAGATAAAAAATTGAATGATTTTAATGATATTATAAGTGATAGAAAGCCTAATTTTTATTTCGATAAAATTGAGAAAAATCATTGAGTCAAAATCAAAGATATTGGGAAATTGGAACATATAATTAATAATTCATAAATTTATTCAATTTTGATTTTTCTGACTTTAACTTAGGATCTGATACTTTTTATATTTCTAAGAGATTGGATTAAAAAACTCAAGAAATAAATATAAATTATAACTAAAAAGGTGAATGAAAAAAAATGTCTAAAACCTTTGAAACTGAAAGCCTTGAATTCCATGAGAAGATTGCGAAAAGCACATTTAACAAAACATGGGATTTTCTTGATAAAAAGGATAGAACCGCAGAAGATGACTTAGATATGATTCACACAGTCCATACATCACGATATCACTGGGGAATATTAGTATCAGAAGGGAAAGGTGGACCAATAAACCTCCAAAGGGGTGAATGGATTATTTCAAGAGTTTATTCAGTCCTAGAAAAAGGTGAACCCGCATTATATCACGCAAAAAAATGCTTGGAATTAACAGAAAAGAATGATATTAAGGATTTTGATTTAGCATTTGCTTATGAAGCAATGGCTAGAGCTTCAGCTTTATTGAAGAATAAGAAAGACTATGAAAAATATTTCAAATTAGCGAAAGAAGCTGGAGAAAAAATCAAGAAAAAAGACGATAAAGATTACTTTTTTGAAGACTTAAATGGAGGTCCTTGGTTTGGTATGAAATAATTAAATTTTTTTTTCCTTATTATAAACTTATCAAAATTGAATCAAAAGCATGAAAATTGGGTATCCCTGTATAAATATAAACTTAAATTGCAGAAGTAGCAGGACTTTTCGCTTAAAAAGCTATTCTGAAAAAAGATTGGTTGAAACAATCGAAAATAATCTAAATTGCCTAGAAAAAATATTGAAATTCAATTATGAAAATGGGATTTTATTCTTTAGAATAACATCTGATTTGATACCTTTTGCCTCACATCCAATAATGAGTTTTGACTGGCAGAATCATTTTAAAAATAAATTTAAATTGATAGGTAGCTATATTAAAGAATCTGATATGCGAATTACAATGCATCCTGGACAATATACAGTACTTAATTCAATTAATTTAAATGTGGTAAGTAATAGCATAGAGGAATTGAAATATCATGCAGAAGTTCTAGATCTATTGGAACTAGATTCTTCAGCTAAAATTATAACTCATATTGGAGGTGTTTATGGGAATAAACCT
>JBHLMB010000623.1:0-2535 GCA_048938565.1 Promethearchaeota archaeon
TTACTTGAGGAAAGTTGCAATGTTTCCGTATCAAATGGAGAAACCCCCTTGGTTTTCTCAATATCTCATGAATTTTTCGCATTTTTTAATCCACGGCTCGTTTGAAAATAAGGACATTATTCGAATCAAGAAAGCTGCTTCCAACAAAACACCATTTGATCTTGTCTTAATTAATCTTTCCAAAAAACTAAAACAAAAATCGAACCTAAGATACTTGAAATTAGAAATTGGTTTAAAAGGATTTAAAGGCATTATTTTTTACATGTACGAAACATCTCCAAATCGCTTACATTTTGACATTTTCAAGCATTCAATCGATAGAATTCACACCCTTGATAATCTCTATTTCGAAAATTTAGATGAAAAGGATCGTTTCGATATTGATGTCGTTATCATCCCTTTTGGTAAATTTGAAAGTAATAATAAGCTCTCTCTTTCGCTATCATGCGAAAATTACGAAATTACATCGAGCATATTTTATTGGTCCTCTTCTCATTTATACAAGAATTTGAGATCAATTATTAAGGTAAGTAAGTACAAGGAATTAAAGCAAGATGCGAGGTTAAATTTTACCAATCATTCTTATTCTATAGGCCAGTGGTTCACTGCAAATTTAAAAGAACATGTTGAAACCTTGGTAAATATAATCACGAGTTTGGATGGTCGAGAAGATACGGACCTTGACGCTTATGAGATGAAATCTCTCATTAAAAAAACAAATGACTTCCTTCTAAGAATCCCAGAAAACTCAATGTTGTACGAGCACCTATTAAAAGAATTGCAAAGCCTAAAAGAAAAGGTTGAATTTCTATCCAAAAAAAAAATAACTTCATCGATTAATGATATTATTGACTATTATTCACCTTAGCGTTACTTTTAATCTCCTATAATTGATTTGGATTTATTTCACAATTTCTCTTTAGATATTATCATAATTAATTTTATTTGGAGTCGTGTATTATCAAAGACAACGAATTAATAAATAACGATCTAAAAATGTGCCTTGCAATTCCTGGAAAAATAATTGAGATAAACGAGCAAAAAAAGACAGCCTTAGTAGATTTCGACGGTATAAAGCAAGAAGTCGTCATTGCGCTAATTCAGAACCCTGAAGTGGGAAAGTACATCGTTATTCATGCGGGATATGCTATAGAACAGATGAACGAGGATGAGGCGCTTGAAGCAATTGACCAATGGAAGGAAATTGCCGAAGATCAAGATATAGATCTTGTAGATATGTTATAAATTGCTCTCCTAATTCTTTTAGTGTTTAGTCCTAATTTATTATAATAATATCTTAATATCATTTAATTTCTCATTCTCTTATTGTACAAAGCGTCAATTCGACTAGATACAGATAGTATCGTAAAACAAGTGAAACTCATTATGGTATAGAGCGTTATTAAATTATTGAAATCTAATAATGTAGCCAATAACATGCCAAACAGGAAAGTACCGTAATATTTTCCAATGGGATCATATAGTAATTCCTCATTCCTCGATGTAATCAGAAACTGTAAGAATATTACAAGTACTATAGCTAGAATCCAGAAAGGAAATACCTCTTTAACCGTGAAACCAATGAAAATCGAGACAATAGAGGAGATATCTCCGAATATGTCAAGATATTCTCCTAAATTGGAACAGGAATCATATTTACGGGCAATTTTACCGTCTATTATGTCTGTTATGATGTTTATTATGAAAAGAACAATTGCAGAGGATAAAAAGTCAAAAACAATGAAATAAGTTAGAAATGGAGATGTAATAATTCTTGATATACTAAGTAAGTTTGGAATCCATGTTGTTATCTTGTGAATTTTATTTATTTGAATGGAACTATTTAAATATTTTTCCTGAGTCAAATCATTCATATCTAAATCTTAGCAAAAATTTTTAGAATAATGAAAAATGAGAATGTTTTATTATAAAAAAATGGAGACTATTATATGCTACAATTGAAACCAACACTGGTTTGATTTTCTCATTATCAAATATCAAATAATTCCTTTTTCAAGGTTTTTAACTTTGAATAAAGTTTCTTTAACGCTTCCATTGCTTTTGAATCTGGACAGTAATCCAAGGGAGACTCACCACTCAAATCTGCTTCGCCTATCTTTGGATCGAATGGTATCGAATGAAATAATGGTATTTCCCAATCGCTCACGCGCTTGTTAATTATTTTTAATTGATCATTGCTGGTGATTTTATTTGCGATTAAATAAATATTGATGATTCCCATTTTTTTGGAAAGATCGATTATTTTATTGCAGAGGTCAAGCGATTTTTGAGAAGGTTCAGTGATCACGAGCATTACATCAATTCCTTTTGCCGTACCGCGACCTAAATGCTCGAGTCCGGCTTCGAAATCCACGATCACCACCTCATCCCTTTTTACGAACAAATTGTATAGCAATGTCCTGATTAATGCGTTTTGGGGGCATAAACAACCCGTTGAAGGCTCTTCAATACTCCCGAGTACAAGCAGTTGGAGTCCGTCGGGTCCTTGTACTTTAAATTTATCTGGGATATCTG
>JBHLMB010000624.1:0-2531 GCA_048938565.1 Promethearchaeota archaeon
TTAACACGGCCGAATAATTGGATTGTCGAGTGTTTTTTCCACTTCTTTCCTGACAACGCAACGTCCTCTCTTTAACGAAATTGGCGAATCGGTCCAATTATTTCCAGCTTCGTGGATGAGCTCGTGTATTTCTGTTTTTTTTATCCCTGTAAGCTCTTTTTCCGTATAGTATTTTCGAGCAAGCATGTTAAGAGAATTTCTTTCCCAATCTTTTTGCCTCCAAATAAAATAATTCACGATTTCGCGTTCAGGAACAACGAACACGCGACTATCGAATGACACGATGGTATCTGTATGGAAATCGTTATCTTGCTTCCATTTCATTGCAACGGCAGACGCAACACCCGCAGAAACGCTAGTCATTTTAACTACTTTGTTATCGAACCAAGGTTCCTGATCAGGTTCATTGTAAATCAAAACGCTTATCTCATCAGATTACAGGTACGCTAATCTCGCTCCCGTAATTTCCTCACATAAAGCAACACCGACGGCATCCATCATCCGAATTAATCCTGGATCGAAAGGCTTTTTCATGTCTTTTGTGAATGTGTGAAAGGCCCTGCCATCAACGCGCATGATAACGGGTAAATTTTGAGGTAATTGATAAGAAGTTGTCTTTTCTAATTTCTTCATTCTTTCTCCGTAGGAAACGATTTTTGATCACCCACCGGGATTTTTGAATTCTTAATATTAAAACTTGTCAAGCTCCTTAAGTAAAATTTTTCTCTTGTTTTTAATGTTTCCATTGAAAACCGCTTCCTTGAGCTTTTTTATAATTATACCAATCTGCTTGCCTTGTGGAAGGTTTAATCTAGTCATTACGTCATGTCCATTTATCTTGAGAATAGGCTCTCGTGCATCGCTTTTTTTACGCCGTGTTTTAAATTTTCTTCGAGAGCCAATATTAATGATCGTATCGAACTCGTCTTTTGTGGGAGGTTGAAACCTATCGAAGAAATTTTCAATTACATCATCAGGCACGATTCTCTTGCGACTCATATTTTGTTCCTTTACCTCTTCCAAGGGCTTGTATAAAACAATGGCCCTGGTTTTAATTCCATTCTCCTTCGCAATTTTGATAAACTTGCTCCTATTCGAGCGTCTTACATTAGTCGCATCAAGCACGATTTCTTTTGTGAGAGAGGCAGCGATGACATTTTTCACGGAGCTCTCTATAAGATTCCACACTCGTGCTTCTACCGTAGGATCGAAGTCCACGCCCGTTTCAGAATAATTCAACATATTGAAGCGAATTTCGTCTGAGGATACGATAACTCGGCCTTGAGGGCAAGTTTCCATCATTTTTTTAGCTAATGTACTCTTTCCTGTTCCAGGAATTCCTACTAACATCGTAAGCGTTTTAGTTTTGGGTAGTTCAACAATTTTTTTTCTTTTGAGGATCATAAGATTTACAAAAAAGTTATAATTACACGTAATTTTTAAATTTCCTTCATTGTATTTTAATTTTTTTGTAAACAGCAGAACTCCCTCCATTTTTAAGCAATTGAGTTCTATTTATCAATTGAATAAAACTCGCCGAATTGATTCACTTAAAAAGAACGGAAAAACTGTCCGAAGCGTGCCACGCTGCCAAGAACCTATATAGCCTGGCTAACTACCACGTGAGCCAAGGGTTCTTCTGTCTTGACGAGTGGTGGAGGTACAAGGCCCTCTGGCACGCCCTCAAGGACTCGGACGCTTACAAAGTGCTTCCCTCGCAAACCTCGCAGCAGGTACTCAAGATCGTCGACAAGAATTAGAAATCGTTTTTCCAGGCCATAAAAGAGTGGAAATGCCGTTCAGGGCGGTTTAGTGGACGTCCTCGACCGCCCAAGTACAAGGAAAAAGGCGGAGAATTCGTCTTCTTCTTCACCAACCAGCAATGTCGTATCAAGGAAGCTTTCCTCCACTTTCCCAAGCGCTCGCGATTGCTACCCATAAAAACCCGCATCAAGGAGGGGCTGCGGCAAGTTAGAATCGTCCCCAAGGGACTCTATTACACATGAGCCGCGGATTGTTTCGTTCAAGTAAGGGAGAGCTCATCAACGCCGATGTGAACGCCGCTTAAAACAATGTAAAGAAAGCATTCCCGAACGCCATTTCGACGGGATAGAGGGCTCCGGGTTGAGTCCGTATTCGATTGTTATTTCTTAAAAGAATTGACAAAGCGAATAAAATTTAAGTCCCATAAAGGGAAATTAAAGAATACCTAATTACACAAAAGATCATAAAAATAAATTCTCAGCCCATTTCAGATAATAGGAACTAATTTTTTTTCCTATTTTTTCCATTAGTGACCTAATCTGGTTTTCTGTCATATCTTCGAATACATAAATGATTTTTTTCACGAGGGGGTGATGTACTTCCGTTTCGTCGTTAAATACTTCTGATATCATGGAAACACCTTCTACACTTTTCATTTTAATGGCAGTTGATATGTTTTTCTCTGAAACATTAGATTGTCGTGATATTCCTTGATAAGTATTTCTAATAAATCCTTGATTGAATCCTGGTGTCATAGATTGTACGAT
>JBHLMB010000625.1:0-2529 GCA_048938565.1 Promethearchaeota archaeon
TATATATGAAGAAGAGAGAAAATAGTGTTATCATTAGTATCGGTTGTAATAATCCGAGACAATCTTGCTTTTGTACGTCTGTAGAAGGGCATCCCTTTAAAAAAGATGATTCAGATCTCTTTTTGGTAGACTTAGGAGAGAAATATCTAGTCGAAGCCATGAGTGATAAGGGTAGGGAACTGGTTAACAAATTATCGTGGCTTAAGGATGCAACAAAAGCCGATACGCAAAAAGCAGAAAAATTAGCAAAACAAGCTGAAGAAGCAATAATTACAACACTCGATACTGATAAAATAGTTCAAATTTTAGATACAAGTTTTGATGATCCTATTTGGCTAGACGTTGCTGAAAGTTGTGTTGGATGCGGAACATGCGCTTTTCTATGTCCTACGTGTACTTGTTTTGATGTGATTGACGAACATGATCAATATAACAATAAAGGTCGGAGGATAAGAATCTGGGACACCTGTCAATCGTGTCTTTATACGATGGAAACCAGCGGTCATAATCCTCGTCCAAGTAAAATTCAACGATGTAGAAACAGAATTATGCATAAATTTAGTTATTACCCTAAAAATTATGATCTCTTGGGATGCGTTGGGTGCGGACGATGTGTTCTACTGTGTCCAGCAAACAATGATCTTAGAATAATTTTAAATAATATAAGTAATATTGAAAATAAAAAAAAGGAAGATGAGAAAATAGTTGCCTAATCCATATATACCAATGTTAACTGAAGTTGTATCAATTACTTCTGAAAATGAGGTTAATGATATAAAAACTATTGAATTAAAATTTAAAAAGGATGAAGATTACGAAGCTTTTGCCTATATTCCTGGGCAGTTCGCCGAAATAAGTTTAATTGGGAAGGGTGAATGTCCGATTGGAATAGCCTCTTCTCCTACTGAAGAAGGTACGATAAAGTTCACTATAAAAAAAATGGGAACTGTAACTTCCGGATTTCATAACTGCGAAGTTGGTGATATTATAGGTATGAGAGGACCTTGCGGTAACGGCTGGCCAATCGAAGAAATGAAAGGAAAAAACCTCGTTGTAATTGGCGGGGGATTTGCGTTTTCTACTTTACGATCGCTTGTCTTATATATGTTAGATGAGAAAAATCGAAAGAATTATGGAGACATTACTGTAATTTACGGAAATCGTAATTCAGGAGAAGTTTTATATCGGGATGTGTTAGAAAAATGGAAACAAAGAAACGATATTGAAGTAGTGTTAACAATCGATCAAGAAGAAGAAGGTTGGACTGAAAAAGTAGGATTTGTAGCAGCTATAGTCAAAGAGGTTGCCCCTTCTCCTAATAACGCCATTGCGATAATCTGTGGTCCTCCTATCATGATTAGAACGGCCGTGAACGAATTAGTCAATTTGAATTGGAAGGACGAGCAAATATTAAATTCATTAGAAATGAGAATGAAGTGCGGAATAGGAAAATGCGGTAGATGTAATATTGGTAATAAATTTGTCTGTGTTGATGGGCCAGTCTTCTCCCTGGCGGAATTAAAAAAAATGCCTAACGAATATTAAATAATATATTTTTTAATTTAAAATAAGAAGGTAGATAGAAAAATGGTAAATGAAATTATACCAAAATCGTTTGATGATTTAATAAAGGATGTTCACGAGCCAGGCATCTGCGGAGAATGTGGTGGTTGTGTAAGTTTTTGTTCTGCTGATGAAATTAAAGCAATTGAAATGTCTGAATCAGGACCACCTAGATATTATAATAAGGATAATTGTTTAAAATGCGGTATATGTTATCTAGTTTGTCCACAGACCCACGTACTTGACAAAGAATTAAATGAAAAATTCAATTACAAAGTATCTATCGGCAATTATAAAAAAGTAGCCTCAAGCCAATCCTCTTCAGAGGAAATTCAGAAAAATGCTACTGATGGTGGAGTTGTTACAGCGTTATTAACGTACTTATTAGACAAAAAGCTAATTAACGGTGCTATTGTATCAAAGCCGGAAGGACCATTTAATAGAAGTGCGTTTTTTGCCACCACTAAAGAAGAATTAATTGAAGCTGCGGGATCTCATTTTGATTTATCTCAAGCTGTGGTTGGTTTAGAAAATTATAATTCGTTTGTTCCCACTATTACGAAATTAAAGTATATTGTCAAATCAGATATGATGAATATTGCTGTCGTTGGCACGCCTTGTCAAATAATGTCAATCAGAAAAATGCAAGAACTAAGTATATTACCAGCCCATATAATAAAATATACATTTGGATTATTTTGCAATCTAAATTTTTCCTTCCACGGTGAAGCTCGTAAAAAATTAGAAGAAAAATACAATTTTTTATTTGGTAATGTAGAAAATATGAATATTAAGGAAGATTTGATTATACAACTTAAAGGTAGTGATGATCTTCATATTGATTTTAACGAATTGAATGAAATCACTCGATCTGCTTGTTTTGCATGCAGAGATTTTTCAAATGTATATGCAGATCTCTCGTTTGGAGGATTAGGATCTCAAGATGGATATACTACGACAGTCATT
>JBHLMB010000626.1:0-2529 GCA_048938565.1 Promethearchaeota archaeon
AACGATCTTTCTGGATTAAAAGTTGCCTGCCACACCGGATGTCATTACAATCGTCCTTCCGAACTAGTTCAAACGGACGATCCCATGAAACCCAAGAAATTGCGAGAGCTCGTTGCGGCAACAGGGGCAAACCCCGTGGACTACGAAGAAGAAATGCTCTGTTGCGGTTCTGGTGTTGGAAACACCGAAGAAGAACCTTCCATGCAAATACTTGCAAACAAGATGGAAAGCGCTAAAAACGCAGGAGCAGAAGCTTTTGTCGTGATTTGCCCGGCATGTTTCCAACAATTCGATACGAATCAAAAGAAAGCAGAAAAACTTTCGGGGAATACATACAGTTTGCCAATTCTATACTTGACGGAGTTATTAGCGTTATCTTTTGGAGTAAAATCTGATGAAATTGGCATGAAGTTCCATCGTTCCAGACCAAAAGATTTGCTAGCGAAACACGGTCTCGAATAAACTAATATAAATAAACCATTTAAAGTGATAAAACATATGAGTGATGTGCCAGAAGGCGTAGTAAATGTATTGGAAATGATCGTCCGCTGTTTTGACTGCTGACTATCGTGCGCCGCTCATGTTACGGTTGTCGATGAGCGGGGCGAAGAAATCTATTCTCGCAAGTTGAACGTTGGTTTAGGTTGATCGTCTAATAAAAAAATTCGATTGGACGGGACGAGCCCTCGCATGGGCTATAACTGACGATTTTTTTATTTTTTTTAATCTTTTTATTGTCTATATTATCGATCCATGGAGATTAAATCCGTCTATATTATCTATTTTTACTTGTACGAATGTACCGAATTTACCAGAGTAGTTGTCTACAAATACATTCTTGTATGCAAAATTTCTCCCGAATGCCTGATTCTTATTTTGTCCCTCGTGAAGTAATAAAACTTTTCCACTCCAATTTATCCATTTCTCATTTATTCTTTCCAAGTTCATACGAAAGACATTAGACATGCGTACAGAGCGTTCCTTTATGGTCTTTCCGTCTACTTGTTTCATTAGCTTTGCCTTGGTACCAGGACGGGGCGTGAATTTCGACACATTCAAGATTTCAGGTTTTAACCACTTGACGAAATTGATGGTCTTATAGAAATCGTATTCTGTTTCCCCAGGAAAACCACAGATTACATCGGTTGAAATAGATAGATTAGGAAATCGTTTTCGCAGCCGTTCGAGCGGATCCACGATATCTGAAATAAGATAAGGGCGCTGCATTGTTTTTAGGACAGAATTACTCCCTGATTGAACGGGAACATGCAGAAATTGGTAGGTATTGTCCATTGTGAAAATGGTCTCGAGTTGGACTGCATTATTGATCAAAAAGTTTGGATTAATCATACCTAATCTCAAGAAAAATTCTTTTTCGATCGAAGTAATTTCTCTTACAAGATCTACTAGCCGCACTTTATTATATTGGTAAGTGCTACAATCTTGGGACGTGAGATACACTTGTTTCACTCCTTGTGCGAGTTGGTATCTTACATTTTTTACAATACCTACTGGATTGTAGCAATTCAAACGACCTCGAGCATTTTTCACGCAACAATATGTGCAAGAGCCCAAACAACCTTCTGAGATAGGCACTATTCCAGTAATTTTACCAGGAGGAATTTTAATGAGTATTTCAGCTTTGTCTATTGATTCTTTTGCGAGAAAAACTTGATTTTTGGCCCCAGTCTTCAAGATCTTAAGAATATCTGGGAGCTCGTTGATATTATTAAGATCAATAATTGCTGAAAACGATGGAACGATCTGTTTGATCTTTTTTTCGTATCCCGAGGCCACATGAGGCAAACATCCAGCAATAACTACATGCTTCTCTGGAATGTTTCCAAAAGCGTCCTGAAGTTGTTTTAATCGCTGCTTGATTTTATTCTCGGTTTGTTCTTTCACGGCACATGTGTTTATGATGATGAATTGAGCCTCATCGAGTCCTGATTTCGTTAAACCAGACCTTGTTAGGATATCCGACATAATGAGGGAATCTGCCTTATTGGAAACGCATCCATAGGTTTCAATGTAAAATGTATTTTCTTTCACTATCAAGCAAATCAAAAGTATGGTTCCTTAAATAAAAAAATCTTATAAACTAAAAAAACTATACTTTAAATACCTATTTCATTGAAAAAAAAGGTTGATGGTGAATATGACTAAAACCGGATACTGTAAAATCTGCAAAGAAGAAGTGGAACCAAGAAAAAAACCCATGACTACAATGCAAAAGGTTGCGTGGGGATTAGTGTCCGTTGCCACTCTTGGATTAGCGCTCATTGTTTTCCTTATTTATAATTTCAGGATCGTGAAGAAAAAATATTGCCCAGTATGTCATTCCCTCGTGGATTTTCAGACCAAGGAACATCTAATAGAAGAGCAAAAACCCAAATATGACACTTCTACTTCTAAGGGTAAAGTACTTGAAAAAGTAGAAAAAGTTAAAAGTAAGTCTAAATCTCAAAAAAGCGTGGAAAAAGTATTTTGTCACTATTGTGGAGCCCAGATTTCGGTAACAGCAACAAC
>JBHLMB010000627.1:0-2528 GCA_048938565.1 Promethearchaeota archaeon
TTTAATCACCAAATAGATAATCTAAAAAAACTATATTTGTAAATCCCATTAATAGAATATATTGTCTAGTATTAAAGTCTTATCTACTCTGGCTAATTTAAACTGTATATAAAAGGAATATGTGAATTTAATACTTTTTTTAAGAAAATCCGAAGGACTCGCACGAGTTTTGCACACGCTTCTTCGGTGAACTTCACATCAGGATCTAGTCGATCTGCGGCGTAAGTTACGGTATGAACCTCTATTTCCTTGTCTTTTGGAATTTGTTCTGCGTAGGATTGCTTGAAACGAGCGATCCAGAAATCCATATTATCTCGATACCCGTAATCGATGGTAATATTTTGGCCATCCTTTTGATTTGGTTCCATCAATAATCAAGTCTTTATATTCCAACTTCAGCAATATGTTTTCAATTTTTAGAATGAAGTGCGCTCCCATTTCGCTTGTAATACCGTTGAAATCGTGATAGGGCGTCGAATAACTTTCCTGAACAGTATCTTTATCCGCACCATCCAAATGACTTAATCAAGTACACTCAAATACTTGATAGGCTTCATTTACTATCTTGGGATAATTTCCTTCCGGATTTTTTTGCTTTCTTTGCCCATCAACTAAAGTAAATGTGCAACCTTTCGTTTTTTCTTCCGTAGTATCTCCTAGAAATCCGAGTGCAACGCATTCTTTTATGTATTTCTTGTCGTCTGGAATAAAGTTAAGCGAGCATTTTTTTGTTCGAAGAATATTCTTCGCAGTATTTGAATTGTTTCGCGCTTCAAGAAGCATTGTATAATGCTCCTTTCCAGCAATATAGTAAGGAAAAACTAAGGAATATGGTCCTATGTTCGTTTTTACTACTTCAGTCAATGTTCCAATGGCAACTATTGGCATTGGAAAAAAGAGCTCGTTTGGTAAAAGTTATCTAATATATTAATTTTTAAAAATTTTCTAGTACCACATATATCTATCACTGTTGTTATTTAAAACTCTTAATACAATATCTTCTAAGTAAAAAAATGCTTATTTTTTAAAAAAAGAATGGAAATTTAAAATAGGATCCTTATGATACTCACATTACTTGAATTCATTTTGGGTGTTCTTATTTATTTTTAAAATAAAAACAGGTTTAATAACGAACTCCTATTTATTTACTATAGATAATTATATTGAACAAAACAGGTTATCTAAATGACTACCTATTGGGCCCCTCTTTTACATATATACCAACCACCAACACAAGAAATTGATGTATTACGGAGGATCAATGAGGAATGCTATGTACCTCTGTTTTCGGTTTTAGAAGTACACGAGAATGCCAAATTTTGTTTAAATATTAATGGCGTGCTTATTGAATTACTCCGAGAATATGGGATGGGCGATACAATGGAAAGGTTAAAAAATTTAGTTTCCTTGAGAAAAGTAGAAATTCTAGGGACTGGAAAATTTCATCCTATTTTACCATTAATCCCAAGAGAAGAGGTTGCTCGCCAAATCCAAATGAACGAAGCTATAAATCAAAAAGAGTTTCAAAATTATTGGAAACCTAGAGGTTTTTTTCCCCCAGAAATGGCGATATCTTCTGATATAATCAATATTTTAGGAGAATTTGGCTACAAATGGGTTATAATGAGCGGAATAGCCTGTCCTACAGATCAAAAGAATATCGAATGGCCTTACGATAAGATCTATAAATCTCATAATGGGATGTATCTATTTTTCAGAGACGACATCCTTAGTAACAAAATAGCTTTTAAAAAATTTACTGCAAAGGAATTCGTAAAAACACTCGGAGAAATTCATACCGAAGACCAGAATAACAAAAACAGTAAATATATCATTACGGCGATGGATGGTGAAACATTTGGACATCACATTGCTAATTATGAAACTAAGTTTCTGGAAAAAACTTTAGAATTAGTTGAAGAAGATCCTAAAATTGAAATTACTTTCATTTCTGATTTGCCTAACATCTTTCCTACTGATAAGGAGAAGATCAATCCCAGGAACTCTTCATGGAGCACGAGTTATGACGATTTAAAAGAAAATGTTCCATATCCCTTATGGAAGCATCCTGATAATAATATTCACAAATATTATTGGAAAATCTTCAAAAACCTAAATAGATTATTACAAATCGCTTCGAAGATAAACCTTTCTTTGGATTGGCAAATTGAAAATTACTATAACACGGCAAGGTGGTTTTACGATCGTGGCATTCATTCTTGTCCTCCATGGTGGGCTAACATTGAGAGGGGGATGTGGAGTCCTAATCTTATTTATAAGGGTGTGGAATTATTAATAAGGGCTTCTCTTAACATTCAATTGGCCCTTGTTCATGCTCATGTAGAGAAAGGTGAAGCTTACTTCGATAGTATTTCTTATTACCATGGATTATTGTTAATGGAGCTATATAACAATACAAAACATTATTTAAAAAAGAAAGGAAGCAGAAAATAACAAATTTATGGGTTATTGTGAAAATGAGCAAAAAAAATAAGAATTCTTGCAATTATTGTGGTACCTTATTCGAA
>JBHLMB010000628.1:0-2516 GCA_048938565.1 Promethearchaeota archaeon
ACTATCATGGCCTCCTTTCGCGTTTATCGTGGCTGTCGTGTGTTTAATCCAAGGATTTCTATTATTAGTGCTTGGGATTAGTATTTTGTGATATTTCTAAATTTTAAAATTTTTTTTATCTTTTATTAAACCTATGATAAAAACTTCTGATTTTTCACAGATATAATTAGAATAAAGGTTTATTAGATAGTATTATTTCTTCAAGATTATGAAAACTCTTATAACCTATTTCACAATGGGAGGAAGAACTAAAAAAACTGCTGAAGCTATTGCGAGTGTTTTGTCCAATTATGAAGTGAGCTATTTTCCAGTTGAGTTATCAGGGAAATTTATTGAGAAGCTAAAAAAGTTAAATAAATTTGAGAATCAAGATTTTTCTGAGATTGAAACTGAATTAAATACACTTAATACAGCTGGTTATGATTTAATAGTTATTGGGATGCCCACATATGGAAATTTTCCACCAAAAGTATTTGATGAAATTTTAGTTAGAATGGGAAATCTTAGTGGAAAAAGAGTCGTCGTTTTCAATACAGCTCGATTTACTGGGGGAAAAGCACTTGATTATATGAAAACAAAAGTTGAGGAAACAGGGGCCCAAGTAATTGACCAGTCAAAATTTAGAAAACTTTTTTGGATTGGAGTAAAAAATGCTATTAAATTTGGCAAGAAAATCAATGAAAATCAAGAATGAGTAGAAATATAGTATAGACTTAACGCAAAATTGCTTTTTTTTAAGATTTTTAGAATATAGATGTTAAAAGAAACTAAATCTATGTGATGGTTGCTTATTTATTTCTCCAATGATATCATTTCTTAAATCATAGGAGCAATTAGGACATTTTTTTTCATCAGTTACATCAATATTTTTGAAACTATAACCTCTTCTTCCTATTAATAAAAAATTACAGTTGGGACAGTATGTATTTCCTCCCTTCTCATGACTTATGTTTCCAACATAAGGGAAATGAATTCCTGATTTTTTAGCAATGTTATATGCCATATCTAATGTTTCATAAGGAGTACGTTTCATTGAAGGCATTTTAAAATCAGGATGGTACGCGGAGAAATGAGTAGGAGTATCTTTTCCTAAATTTTCTACAATCCAAATACATAATTTTTCAATGTCTTCCTTACTATCATTTAAATCAGGGATAATTAAGTTAGTGATTTCTATATGAATTCCGTTAGTTTTAAACTGTTTAGCAGTATCTAAAACAGGTTGAACAGATTTGACACCACAAATTTTTTTGTAAAAATCGTCAGACATTGATTTAATATCGATATTTGCTGCATCTAACCCTACTTGAATTAACTCTTGTGCTGCTTTTGAAGTTGAATATCCATTTGTTACCAATATAGTTTTAATATTATGTTTTTTTAGAAGAGGAACAGTGTCAATAATCCATTCATGCCATATCAATGGTTCATTATAATTATACGCGACAGTTTTTGCTCCACTCTTTACTACTTTCTTTTCTAATTGCTCAGGAGTCATTTCAATTAGCGTTATACCACGACCTTCATAACCTTGAATGTCATAGAAACCATTTTTTCCATTGTCTGTTGGATTTGCTTGTGATATATTCCAATTTTGGCAATTCTGACACTTAAAAGAACATCCAATCGACGCAATTGAATATGCAGTGGCACCTGGCCAGAAATTGTAAAGAGGTTTCTTCTCAATTGGGTCTAGACTTCCCGAAGAAATAAGTGATCCATAAATGAGTGTGAAAAGTTCGCCTCGAATATTTTTTCTTGTTCTACATATTCCTACTTTGTCTGGTAAGATGATACATTCATTAGCACATATATGACACTTAACTTTATTTTCTTCAAGTTTCTCAAATAACCTTGCTTTATATTTCATTTATCTATAGTTTTTTACTTAATAATTCGAATAATATATCTCTAAATATATAATAGATATGAAATTTTATATTTCTTATACAAAAAAGTTGTATTTTTCAAAAAAGGGAAAATATTAATGTCAAGAATAGAAAAAGCTATCTCAAATTTTGAGGGAAATTTTAATTGTGCTCAATCAGTATTGAGTGCTTTCAGCGCTGATTATGGAATAAATAGAGAAACAGCACTAAAAATTGCTACAGGTTTTGGAGGTGGAATGGCTCGTTTTGGTCGAACATGTGGTGCTGTGAGTGGTGCTTATATGGTTATAGGATTAAAATATGGAATGGGAAAAAATGAAGATGTAGAAAACAAAGAAAAAACAAATGAAGTTATACGAGATTTTTCCAAACGATTTCAAAAATTGCATGGTTCCGAACTTTGTAAAGAATTAATTGGTTGCGATCTTAGTACATCTGAAGGCAGAGAATATTTTTATCAAAATAAGTTATTCGAAAAAAAATGTTTGCAGTATGTAAAAAACGCAGCAGAGATTTTAGAGAAATTATTATAAGAGGGTTATTAAAACAAATTTATACTCAAGTAAAATTTTTATGGCAGAAAATGAAAAAGAACCTACAAAAGAGGAATTGCTTAAAATATTAAAT
>JBHLMB010000629.1:0-2512 GCA_048938565.1 Promethearchaeota archaeon
CCGGAAATAAAAGAAGTGATCGAGAAAAGAGATTGGAATATTGGGGGAGATCGATATTGGATTAGCCCTGAAAGAGATTTTTTTTACAAAAATCCTGAATCTTGGAAAGATTGGTTTTGTCCAGAAGGTCTGGATCCTGCTGAGTATAAATTTATAGCTAGATCTGACAGTTCCTGTTCAGTTTCAAGTAAAATTTCTCTAACAAATCAAAACACGAAAGAGCAATATGAGGGGCAAATCACAAGAAAGATATCATTCATTAAGGAACGGTATTCAACCGGAGTGAATTATTGCGGAATTGAATATATTGAAGATTGTTCTTTAAATAAAGCAAATTTGAAAGTGAATGGTTGGACATTAACTCAAATCATTAGTGGAGGGCCATATAATCCTGGAACTGTGTTAATTCCAACAAATCCAAATCCTAAGCCATTGTCTTATTTTCGAACAATTCCTCAAGACCGTTTAAGAATTGGAGAGAATTATGTGGCCTTTAAAATCGATGTAAATGATATATATAAATTAACGATTCGACCCGAAGATATCGATTATAATAGACAAGCGAAAATAGGATACATATTGGATATTCCTGAAACTGAAGATTGGGGTTTTTTAGTTAAACTATCTGAGGATATGCCAAAATCGCAAAATGATTGTTTTGATATCTCGAGGGATCATCCTGAATCTGAAATTGGTGTGATTCAATCATACAATTCGGAATCCCCAGATAAACTATTTTTAAATTTTGGAGAAATTGAGCTTCAATTAAATAAATTCAAAACTGAAGATGACATCTCATATGGACATGGTAAACACCAATTATTTGCTTATGTGGGAGTAAAAGAAGATATTCTAGAATTAGTATATAAATACCTTGGTATTTCCAATCCAGTTTTATTTTAACATATTTCCTTAAAAAAAATAAATTAAAAAGAAGAAAAATAAAAATTAATAATTGTTTTATTTCTGATATGCTTCTTCAAGTAAATCTAAATGTTTGACTGCTATTTCTTTTTTTAAATTTGCAGTTCGAATATTCTCAAGCATATATTCTGGATAAAAAGTCTCGGTTGAGATATCGGTAAATAAAAAGACCCATTCAATATCTCTCTTATCTTTTACAACTTTTACGATTTGATCTTTTTCCAATGATTCTAATAGTGCTCTGGTGTCTAAGAAACTATCAGCGGGACTTTTTGGTAGTTTATTTAAAGGATAAGGACGTTCTCTTAATAATACGATAAAATCATATTTATCAGGATTTAGCAAATTGAGAGCTATATTTACATTATCTATTATTGTAGGTTGATAATTTGAGAAGAACTTCCCCACTTCTTCTCTATATTTTTTAGCTAAATCTGGACTTGGGAGATTTTTGCTGGCATTCTTGAGTATATTTTCTGCTGGTTTTCTATATATAGTAAAATCTGAAATAAGGAATAGAAATATATCTGAAAATCCTTCAATCCAATCTTGTTTTACAAGATTCGTTTTGACGAATGGATCTAATGTATATTCAATATTAGAAACAAAAGCCCCTAACTTCTCTTCTAAAATATTTTGCAGCTCCCTTCTCGAATATGCTTTTTCATGTAAAATCTCTAAAATTGACCTTGATTTTTTACTGCTATAAATTTGTGCTAGTCTCTGTTCTCTAGTCATATTTTTTAAACGATCCAAAAGAAATAAGGCATTTTTCAAATATTCTGTTAAAGTTTTTTTCGTTTTAAAGTCTTTATTCACATCGGTACCTGTTAATTGATCAAGATATTTCATAATATTTTCGTTAATTTCCTTAATAACAGCTTCACCAAACATATCAGGATCTTCTCCAATCTCTAGCATCAAATTTACCAAATATGGTACTTTCGCGTCCATCCCTGTAAAATGACTTGATACGTTAGAACGAGCCTTTTCAAGCCTCACTAAAACATCTCCTCCAGACCCAGCACCTACAACATGAGCATAGAATACCCGCATCATATCATCCAAATCAACTTCAATTTTCTCCGGATATTTCGTATCGACAATCATTCCCTGATCATGTGTCCATTTGGTTATTACAATACCTTGAGGCATTTATTTCCCTCCCTTTTTGTTAATTTTATTGATCTTTCCTGGAATTTCGGATTGCAAAAATTCTTCATCTAAAACATGGCGAGTTTTGGCTTTAAAATTATCTCGTATAATTTCGTCTCTAGGATTGACTATCAAGGATTTCAGCGTTTTTCCCTTTTTAATCTTTTTCTTGAGTTTTCTAATTTTTCTTACCATGGGAGGATGTTTAAAGTGTGCCTGGTATGCTCCAAACACCACGACAAGACCAATAATCCCCGCGATTAATCCAATTACCACAGGTGTATAATCTTCACCACGTATAATTTTCGTTCCACCTCCTCCATCTCCTCCACTTACTACAATTGGATTAGGTGCGAAAATAATATAAGATATGTCAAGGGTCACGTTATCAATTGATAGAGTTATTCGTTGATCTAATCCAAACTCATCCTTA
>JBHLMB010000630.1:0-2508 GCA_048938565.1 Promethearchaeota archaeon
CGATCGACTCTGCGTTTTTTTTTTTTCCCCATTTTCTCACCATAAATTTCTAATGGTTTCTTATTGTCTTGATCAAAATGCAGCATGATTTTTATTTTCTTTTTTGAATTCGTTTTTCAATAACTATCAAGGATACTAATTTAATGATAATGCTACTAAATGAGAATACAATGAAAAAATTTATCGATTGTATGAATATAGAGTCTGAAGAAACCATTACATTTATGACTATTAAGATAAGTACTTCTAAAAAAATTAAACCCGCTAAAAATAATAAATAAAGCGAATGCTTTGACAGATATTTCTTACCATATGAAGGAACATATTTATCGTCTTTAAGTATTACTGAAAAATTTTGATCTTTCATGAGAATTCTTTAGTATTTTTTATAGATCTAGTTTAATATTTTTAATATCTTGATTCCATATCGATTTTCAATATTTCTTGAGGTTAACAACATAAATATAATTGGAATTTAGTAGGTTTTGATGTTTATAAATGTTTTACTTTCAAACCTTGTTGATCTGCAACAATAAAATAAACATTTTTAAATAACAAAATAAAAAGGCTGGATAGAAAATAAAAATTCAAAAATTCGAAATCTGGATTTTTGAAATATTTAAAAGAAAGGTAAAAAAAATGACAGAATCAAGAATGAATTATAAAAAGGTTGTTATACCGTTGTTAATCTTAATTGGCTCGAGTGTTTTACTTGGAATAATGTTCTTTAATTCAGGATTGATTACAATATCTCATGGATCTGAAGGAGAGGGTTACTTTTCGTTCCAAATTTTAGATACTGATACGGGTTTATATAAGGAAGGACAAGTGCTAATAACAAATTTTGAGACAGGAGAATCAGTAGGTATTTTCGATACTAATGAAAGCATTTATACAGATATCTCGATAATTGCTACTCTCTACAATATTTCTCTTGACATCAGTGATACAAGAGAATTTCTTCCAATTACAATTATTCCGCTCGTCGAGGGAACTCCAAATGAACCAATAGAAAATACTATTCCAGCTTATTTCTATTTTCCTACAGAAAATGTTTCTGTAGATATTGTGAGAGTAGATGATGTCATCGCACCATTCGATATATCCTCAATTACGCCTGATATATTACACGAGATTGAATTAGATTTTGATGTGGAAATTGGGAATCAATATTCGACCTACGGTCCGAGTTCTTATGTACCCGAAGATATGTTACCGCCATTAAGTAAAGCTAATGATATCATGGGATTTGGACTTTGGTTTTTTTTGAACAATACGGAAGTTTTACCATCCAGTACAATTGTACAAGGATATGAGGCAAATTCTTACTATATAGCAAGCCACGATTTTAGCGTTATATTGTTGGATCCAGTTTGGTTTGGTGGACAATATCAAAACCAAACGGTCTCATTTGAATGTACGCAACAACCAACAAATGTAGGCGTATTTCAAGGATTTATTGACGATATTCAGAGAACATTCGTAGAAATATCTTAGGTGATTACAATGAAGAAGAAGATAAACTTTATCATTTTTGCTTTAATTTTATTCTCTCCATTGTTAATGAACTGCACAACTGTAATAGCAAATGAAAATTTTGAAAATTTTTCACTAACTAGTAATTTAATTCGAAATTTTCAATTTGATAAATTTAATGGGATAGAATTAAACGGAAGCAGTCAGTGTTATGGGGGTAAGCTTAAATTTGAGATGCTTCCAAATTGGGAGTTTAAGAAAGAAAATGTTCAATTGAGAAATAAGTATCAAATTGGCGATAAAATTTACTTATATTATCAAGCAGCATTGATAAATAGATTAAATATTTACACAAATGTTAAGCTTAGTCAAGCGACATCAAAAAATTTGGATCAACAAGCAACAAAATTTTTAGCTGTACACGAGTCTAAGCAAAAACTTTTCGATCTTTTTGGACCTTCAAGTAATAAGTATGAATATATCATATGTTATCACTATGATTTTGGTGATGATATTTTAACGCACAATTCTCAACAAAATTCATTTACAGGAGACCTTGAAATGATATTTGATATAGATGATTCGCCCGTACCTGAGAATTTAGTTGATTCTCAAGGTAATACGCACAAAAAGGAATTTGCTTATATTAGTATATCTTCTGTAGGTGTCACGGACTTAAATTACGGCAAAATGAGCAATGACATGCCTACAGTTACCGGTATTGTTCCTTCAGAAGATAAAACAAGAAAATTGGACAAACCGAAATCAGAATCAGAAGAATATGCTTATAAAATTAATCCAACATTAATACCAAATTCCGAGCCAACCATAGCGTTTGGAGAGGCTCTACAGTTCCAATCAATAGGTTCGAGTATGAATCCAACTACTAAAGATGGTGAACCAATATGGTCGCCCGAAGAAGAGAAAAGCATGACAGGCGCTCGTATAAAATTCAATATAGGTAAAATATCTCCAATGGTATATGAATGGACTTCGCAACTTCAATACAATTATCTAAGAGTTAAACATAAA
>JBHLMB010000631.1:0-2507 GCA_048938565.1 Promethearchaeota archaeon
TGCTGGACTTATCATTGTTGGAGGTTGTTATGTTGATATTTATGGAAAGGGATTACCAAGTATGATTTCAATTGAAAACGACGATTATATACCAAAAATGATAGAATTTACAAATGCTGTCCATAATGCTCGTGATGATGTTAAAATCTGCGCCCAGTTATACCATGGAGGAAGATATACTTTTCCTCAAATAATTGGAAGAACACCAATCTCCTCTTCAGCAACTTATAGTAAATTTAGCAAATGTACACCACGAGAAATGACCATAGAAGATATAAAACGAGAACAAAAGGCTTTTGCTGATGCTGCAGAAAGAGCAAAAAAAGCTGGATTTGATTGTGTTGAAATATGCGGATCCGCTGGTTATTTGATGGATCAATTTTTGTCTCCATTAGTTAATAAAAGAACGGATGAATATGGTGGAGATTTTGAGAACCGATTGAGATTTCCACTTGAAACTATTGAGAAGGTGCGAGATATTATTGGAGATAGTCTTGTCTTAGGAATGAGAATGGCGGGTGATGATTTTGTTCCCGGAAGTTTAACATATAAAGATAAACCTCCCATCGCAAAAGCATATGAAAAAGCTGGCATAGATTATATAAATATTACAGGTGGATGGCATGAGACAAAAACTCCACAATTGACAATGGATGTTCCCGAAGGCTGTTATACATATTTAGCAGAAAATATTAAAAAAAACGTCTCTATTCCTGTTTTTGCCTCTAATAGAATAAATGATCCTATTATGGCTGAGCAGATGTTAATGGCTGATAAAGCAGACGCAATCTGTATAGGTCGAGGCTTAATTGCTGATCCTGATTTACCCATAAAAGCGCAAAAAGGAGATATCCGTGATATAATGAACTGCGTAGCTTGTAATCAAGGGTGTTTTGATAATATTTTTAGAATGATGCCTATAGCTTGTCTGAGAAATGCTCGAGCTGGAAAAGAGTCTAGAACTAAATTAAAAGCTATTGAAAAGAAAAAAAAAGTTATGGTGATTGGTACTGGTCCTGCGGGATTAGAAGTCGCGAGAATTGCTCGAATAAGGGGTCATGAAGTTCATCTTTTTGAAAAAGATGATAAAATAGGAGGATTATTGAATCTTATTTGGATTCCACCAGGAAGAAATGAATTCAAAAGGATGATTGAAAATTATAATTATTGGATCCAGAAATATGAAATCAATTTATATTTAGAAACAGAAGTTACTACTGATATAATAAAAGAATATAATCCTGATGTTGTATTTGTCGCAACTGGTTCTATACCAATAAAACCTCCTATTAAAGGTATTGATAATCCTCATGTTTACTGGGCTAATGATGTTTTTTCTGGAGATGCTCCCATTGGTCGTAATAATGTAATTATAGGCGGTGGAGCTACTGGAATTGAATTAGCGCTTTATATAGCAAAATATGGAGCATTAAGTCGTGAAGCATTTGAATTTCTAACCTTTTATAAAGCGTTAGAATCAGATGATGCTTTAGAAATGCTACACAAAGGAAAGAAGAAAGTCACAGTTTTAGAAAAATTACCTAAATTAGGATCTATATTAGGGAGAACAACAAAATGGGTTTTACTCGACAAATGCAATCTTTTAGGAATAAATCTAATTACTAATGTAAATGTCTCAGAAATCGGAGAAAATTATGTAAATTATATAGATAGCAGTGGAAACGATCAAATCATTGATAATGTAGATGCTGTGTATTATGCAACCGGTATACAATCAAATGATGGATTATTTAAAGAAATAAAATCTTTGGGTCTTGAAGTTTATAAAATTGGTGATGCTAAAAAGCCAGCTACAGTCATAGAAGCGATTGAAAAAGCCTACAAAATAGCAAATACGATTTAATTTTATTTCTAAAGATTCCTTAATATTTTTCTTAATCAGCAAATTTTCAAATGATAATACAATATATTGATAATGATTATATTTGCAGAAAATGAGCGATGTTTCTTTCAATAATAAAAGGATTCTGAACGAGGTTTATTCTAATTTAGAGTCTATAAATGAGAAATCCCGAAATTATATTAATGACGTTATTGTTATCATTAATAAAAAAATCGGAATCGATAATATCTCATCAATTATTTTATTCGGAAGTCAAAGAGGATTAGAGAAAAAAAAAGCTGAGCGCACTTCAATCTCAGATTGCGATTTACTAATTATTTTTAACAATAATATCTCAAATTCTTTAATAAAAGATATTGAAAAGTATATTATCGTTCTAGAACACAAACATAATTTTCGAGAGGAGGATAATTCCGGAATTGTTAGTAAATTTTTAAATTTAATTCATTCTGCAACTGGTATGTTTATGAGTCATTTCCTGACTAATGAAAAGTATTGGAAAAAGATTGTTTTTCATAAAATATTTCGTGTTAATAATATCTTATCCAAATTGTTTGCCCCCACAAAAATAGTATTGTGCAGTGTAGCAGCAAATAGCAGCATCCTATATGGAAAAGATTTGAGAAAAATAGTTGAAAATATT
>JBHLMB010000632.1:0-2502 GCA_048938565.1 Promethearchaeota archaeon
CACTCTTCGTGGAAACCACCGATAACCGCGTAAATTTTGTCTATACCAGTTAGTTTTTGTCCATGTTTAATAGTATTCATTATTCCGCAATGTCCACAGCCAGTTAAAACAACCAAGCCTTCGTTTTTTACATTAATATATATAGAAGTTTCGTCTCTAAAAAAATTTTTTTCAAATTCTTTCTTGCTTTTTTGAATATATAATCCTTTTGTTACTTCATTTTTATTAAATAATTCAATTTCGCCACTTGTTATAATCCCTTTAAATAATTTTTGAGGTTTGTTAGTTTCAATCAGATTAAGTTTATATTGACTAACAAGATTATTAATTAAATTCTTACTCAAGAGGGGCAATTTTTTATTTAATTTGAGTTTTCCTTCTTTTTCTAATTGTCTTAAATTGGTACCTAATTCTTCAGCAGAAATCTCTTCTCCTGATTTACTAATAATAACATAGTTTTGATTATAACAATTTGGATTCAAATAAAGTTCAGTTCCTTCCTTTAACAATGGAATTACACCTGTTAATCCTCCAAAATGATCGAAATGCCCATGACTTATGATCAATTTTTCGACTTCACTAAGATTTACTCCTAATTGCTTACTATTTTCAATAATAGCTTGATATAGACCTCCTGTGTCTAATAAGAAAAGATGAGTATCATCTATTTTAATACTCATTGATAATCCATGTTCTCCGATTGCTTTAATGGTAGCAGCTTCAGGTTGTATAACTTTTCCATTGAATTTTTCATCTGTTAATAAAGTTATACTTGTAGCATTAGTCGTTAAAACTTTTATTATTATTTTACCACTTTCAATCCCTTCAGATAAGTCTATACTCATTTTTTTTCACTCCAAATTTCAATTTTCATTTTTTTAATTTGAATATTTATTCACTATATTAAGTGAAACCAAATTATAAAAAAAATTTTACTAAAAAAATGAGTAAATTTAAGTCTTTGTTATTTCTCACGCTTTGCAAAGACATAATTCTCGAAAATTTGATGTTTCCCGAGCGCTACGCTTAAATTGTAACGAGCAGAAGCATTTTGAGGGTCAATTTGAAAAACTTTCTCAAAACATTCTATTGCCTTATCAATATTTTTTTTATATCCATACATAATTCCCATGTTAATCCAGGTGACAACATTATCTGGATTTTTTTCTAATAGTTTTTCATAACACTCAAAAATGGGCATATCCCATGTTTCTTTATTGTTCGAATCTATTTCAACAGCTTTTTGAAAATTTCGAGCAGCCTTATAATACTTTTCTTCAGCATAATAAACTTTCCCTTTATTATGAAAAGCTTTTACATATTTAGGATCTAACTTTAAGGCTACATTGAAGAATGCTACAGCTTTTTCATAATGTTTTTCTTTTGCATAAACTACACCTAAATTATTCCACGCTTCAATTATATTAGGATTTAATTTGATAATTTCTTCATAACATTCAATTATTTTTTTATAATCTTGAGTATACTCGTAGTATTTTACAGCTTTCTCATATTCTTTTTTTGCCGCATAGACATCACCCAAATTACTCCATGCGTCTTCATAATTCGGATCCAGTCCTATTGCCTCTTCATAGCACATAACTGCTTGATTTAATTTATGCTTTTTTTGATAAATTTTCCCCATATTAGTCCATATTTTAGGAATATTAGGATTAAGATTAATAGCTTTTTCAAAATAGTAAAGCGCTTTATCATATTTTTTTGTAATAAAACAGATATAACCTCTATTATTTAGGGCGTCAAAATTATCTGGATCTAATTTTATAACTTTATCATAAGCATTAATGGCTCTACGATAGTCTTTTTTAACCATATATGCATTTCCTAAGCTATTCCAGGCGTTAATATCAGAATCATCCAGTTCAAGTGCTTCTATATAACATTCAATTGCTTTATCATAAGCTCCTTTCGCAGCGTAGGCCTCACCTCTATTAGTCCACAAACCGAGAACAATAGAGTCGGATTTGAAAACTTCATCAAATATTTCAATTGCTCTATCGTAATTTTTTATGGCTGCATATGCTGCACCCATATTATTTAATGCTCGAATATCAGAAGAATCAAGTTCGAGTACCTTTTCATAGCAGACAATCGATTTATAATATAATTTTTGAGCATCATAAACCGTTCCCAAACGCATCCAAGCATCTTTATAATTTCGATCTAAATCGATAGCTTTTTGATAGCAATCAATTGCTTTTTCTAATGCTCCTTTTGATTGGTAATTGATTCCCAAATCACACCATTCTTTGGGAGTTTCAAAAGATTCTATTTTAATTTTATAAAGTTCTTCCAAATTACTTCTCGCTAATACGTTATTTGGGTCAATTTCTAGTGCTTTTTCATAGCATTCGATTGCTTTACTGTATTCTTTTTTATAACCGTAAATTTTTCCGAGATTAATCCAAGAAGTCTCGGTGTATGGATCTATATTAATAAGTTCTTTATAACAGAAAATCATTTTTTCATATTCATGAATAT
>JBHLMB010000053.1:0-9865 GCA_048938565.1 Promethearchaeota archaeon
TAAAAAAATTCAAAAGAAAATTCTTACTTTGGAACAATCTCTAGACAAGAAAGATAAGGAAATAGAGAAATTAAAACACATGCTTGACGAATACCAAGTCTTTTTGGATCAAATGAAAAAACAACCATTAATAATTGGTTCGGTTGAGAGAGTCTTAAAAGACGGGAGGATAATTGTCTCGCACGCTCCTGGAAACCGCGTTTTGTTGCAACCAAATTCGTTTTTAAAACCCCAAGCAGGAGATTCCGTGGTGCTTCACGGTCAAAGCTTGCAGATATTAGACATCTTATCTAAAAAAATTAGAGATCATGTAGTTGGCATGGAGTTAATTGAATCTCCGTCCGTGACATTTGAAGATATTGGAGGATTGGATCCTCAAATTGAAGCAATTAGGGAGATTATAGAATTACCCTTGCTTCATAGGGAATTATTTGATCAGATTGGAATCGAACCTCCTACTGGAGCCTTGTTATCTGGCCCTCCAGGAACGGGAAAAACACTCTTGGCAAAAGCTATAGCAAATAGCTCAAAGGCCAGGTTTATCCATCTTGTAGGATCTGATCTCGTCCAAAAATTCATTGGTGAAGGATCCCGAATGGTGAGAGAGGTGTTCTCTTTGGCGAAAGAAAGACTACCTGCCATCATTTTTATCGACGAAATCGACGCCATAGCGGTTAAACGTACGAGCGAGGTGTACAAGGGAGATCGAGAAGTTCAAAGAACCTTCATGCAGCTCTTATCAGAGCTCGATGGATTTGCCAATAAAGAGGGAATCATGTTTATTGCGGCAACCAATAGAGAAGATGTGTTAGATCCCGCCATATTAAGACCAGGCAGGTTCGATCGCATTATCAAATTTGAATTGCCTAACGAGGAAGCCCGCTTGATGATCTTGAAGATACACACGAGAAAAATGAACATTGATCATGTGGATCTGAAAGAAATCGCAAAAAAGACCGATGGATTTAGCGGAGCACACATTAAAGCCTTGGTCACCGAAGCAGGGATCAAGTGCCTTAGAGAAAGGGGCTCTAAAGTGGTGCAAAAACATTTCGATAGAGCGTTGGCTGAAATAATAGATAAAGATCATTCGAGTGTAAAACAAATGATCTATTCTTAATCCTTTTTATGTGATTTTTTTTGATGGAAAAAACATTATGTTTTGAATAGAAATCATTTCAAAGGGTATTTAATGATAAAAAGGGAAAATCTTGAACCAATATGCAATTTCTGCTTTTAAATAGAAATCTATTTGATTCTTTTACTATTGAATTGCTTCGAGTTCAATTGTTTTTTCTTCAATACTTGCTTCTATTTGGGATATTATCTGCTCGTCTGTAAAATGTTTAATTACTAAGGCGTGATTGATACATGTTGCTCCACATACCCCACATCCTTTACAAAGTACTTGATTAATTTCAATTTCATCTGCCTCATTTTTGTTAATTGCTTTATATGGACACATAGTTATGCATACTTCGCATCCCGTACAGAATTTTTTATTAAATTCTGGTAAACTTGATGTGGCACCTTCAACTGATGCGGTCCTGTTCATTAAGGGTATTAAGGCTCTTGATGCAGCTCCTAAAGCTTGACTTATTGATTCTTTTATGTTTTTAGGGCTTTGAGCAGTTCCACAAATAAAAATACCATCTGTTGCGAAATCAACAGGTCTTAATTTAGGATGGGCTTCAAAAAAGAATTTATTCTTATCTAATGGCACTTTTAGCATTTCTGACAATTTTTTATTGTGATCCCAAGCAACTAAGGGGGTGGCGAGCACGACTTTGTCTAAAGATAGTTCAAAGTCCAATCTCGTTAAAACATCGAAAACTCGTAATAATATTCTATCATTTACGATTTCTAAAATGGGAGTTTTTTCTTTACTATATTGTATGAAATTGACACCCTTTTCTCTTGCCTCTTTATAAACAATCTCTTCTTCGTAAGTTACCCTCATATCTCGATATAAAATGAAGACTGGAGAAGTAGGAAACGATTTCTTGATTAATACCGCATTTTTAATTGATTCAGCACAGCATGTCAATGAACAGTATGTTCTTCCCTCGTCTTCACGTGATCCAACGCATTGAATAAACGCAATTGCCTCATCTTTTTGTAATTGTTTATTCCGAATTATATTTTCAAATTCTAAATTAGTAAAGATATTGCTTTCTTCTTTATAATGGAAATACCCCTGAGGTTTAAATTCTTGCCCTCCTACAGCGACTATGATAGTACCCGCTTTAAATTCTCTCTCTTCTCCGTTTTGTTCAATATTTACTTTAAAATTCCCTATTGAGCCGTCTATACTTCTAATTTTCGAAGAAGTTAATACTTCGATGTTAGAGTTTGTCATTATTGCTTGGATTATTGGAGTAAGAAGTTGTTCGGGTGTTATTCCTTCTGTATTAATTGAATTTAAGTTGCTAACAAATCCCCCAAGAACCTTGTCTTTTTCAACGAGATAAACTTTTACTCCTTTTTTCGCTAAAGCCAAAGAACTAGTCATTCCAGCTATTCCTCCCCCAATAACTAACGATGCTGGTAATACATCAACTTCAATATCGTATAAGGGTTCTACGAGACGGGATTTTGCTATTGCCATAAGTATTTGCTCTTTTGCTTTTTGTGTGGCCTTTTCAGGCTCACCCATATGAACCCAACTAACTAATTCTCTTATACTCGCAAATAGAACAAGGTAAGGATTAAGACCTACTTTATGACATGTTGCTTGAAATAACGGGAGATGAGTCCTTGGGGTACAAGCTGCTATTATTACCCTATTTAAGTCGTGCTTTTTAATAGCTGCTTGTATGCTATTCTGAGATTCTTCCGAACAAGTATATAAATTCCTTTCTACATAAACCACATCAGGAACGGTTTCAATTTCATTCGCTATCTTTTCTACATCCACAAATCCTGCAATATTTGAACCACAATGACATATAAAAACTCCAATTCGGGATTTGTCTTCCTTTAATACCTTTTTTTCGATAATTTCTTCTTCTTTTAGTTCGACTTTTATAATTGATGACCTACCAGCAGCTTTACTAGCAGCACCACTAGCTTCTGCTACAGATGTAGATATATCTTCTGGACCATGAGCACACCCACACGCATAAATTCCAGGGACATTAGTATCAATATTATTGGCTAACGATGCGGGCTTAATAAATCCGTGGTCATCCGTTTCTACACCCAAGATATCGTTCAATTTTTTGGCGCCCTTGCTGGGGATTACTGCAGGAAAAAGAACTACCATGTCCACCGTGTCAAATTTAACGTCTCCAGATGCAAAATCCGTATGTCTTATGACGATATTCTTTGTTTCTGGATCTTCGTATACTTTATTAGGCAATCCTTTAATGTATCGGACCTTATAATCTTTTTTAGCCCTTTCAATGAATTCGTCGTGATTCTTTCCAATAGTCCGTAAGTCGTTATAAAAAACCAATATTTCAGCATCTGGGTGGTGTTCCATCGTCATGATTGCCTCCTTTGTTGCGTACATGCAACAAAACTTTGAACAATAGGGTTTTAATCCAACATTTCTCGATCCTACACATAATATAAAACCAATCTTATGAGGATGTTTACTATCAGAAGGGCGTACTATCTCGCCCTGAGTTGGTCCTGAAGCGCACATTATTCGTTCGTATTCCATTGATACTACTACATTTGGATACTTTCCATATCCATAACTTTTTAATGCATTAACATCCATAAGATCAAAACCAGTAGAGACAACGATTGAACTAACTTCTATTTCTAACTCCTCCTCTTTTTGCTCAAAATTTACAGCGTGAGTTGGACAAAACTTCTCACACACTTTACATGTGCCATTTTTAAAGTAAGTGCAATTCTTCTCATCAATGAGGTATACGGCTGGAACTGCTTGGAGAAACGGAATATAGGCTGCCCCTCTTTTACTCAAACCTTGTTCGTATTCTGAAGGAAAATTTTTGTATGGGCACTTCTGCGCACAGGTCCCACAAGATGTGCACTTTGATTCATCAATGTATCGAGGTTTGAGGATTATTTTTACTTTGAAGGCAGATCCATTGTTTATTGGATCGACATTTTTTACTTCTGAATATGTCAAAAGCTTGATTTGAGGATGACGAGCACATTCAACCATTTTAGGGGCTAAAATACATATTGAACAATCTAGAGTGGGAAAAGTCTTGTCTAATTGGGCCATTTTTCCGCCTATCGATGGCGTTCTTTCAACGAGATATACAAAATGACCTTGATCTGCAAGATCTAAAGCGGCAGAAATTCCGGCGACTCCTCCTCCTATTACTAGTGCTTGTTTTTCAAAATCTAAACTTTGAGGCATTAAATCACTCCCAAATTCTCCTTTTTAAATGGTCCTAATGAAATCAGCCGATTTGTGAAATCAGTCACAACTTTTGCAAATTTAATCCCTTCAGAAGCAGAAATCCATTCTAATCTTAACCTTTCGGGTTCAATCCTCAAAATTTCTAATATTTTTTTTGTTTTATTGATGCGATCTTCAGCATATTCATTACCAGATATGTAATGGCAGTCACCTAGATGGCATCCACATACCAAAACACCATCACTACCCTGTTTAAATGCGTTAAGGATTAATGCTGGTTGAATTCTTCCCGAACACATAATTCTTATTACTCTAATGGACGGAGGATATTGATAACGACTTACTCCCGCAAAATCAGCCCCAGCATACCCACACCAGTTGCATAAAAAAGTTACAATTTTTGGAATATATACATCTAGCATCGTTTCTACCATATTATAATCTCCTCACGATAAATATGATTCAATTTGAACATCCAATTGATCGTTTGTAAAGTTTTTTAAAGATAAAGCACCTACAGGGCAAATTCCAACACAAACACCGCAACCCTTGCATAATGCAGGGAGTACCTTAGATTTATGCCTGATTAAGGCCGCAGATGGTATGACAGAATCCCGGAGTGCTGTGAACTCAATTCTATCCTCAATAATTTCGATGGCGTTATATACACACGCATCCCTGCAATCACCACATCCAATACATTTGTCTTTTTTAATTTCAGCAATCGATCCTGATATTTCGATTTCTTCTTTAGAGATAATAGTACTTGCTCTAGAAGCGGCAGCGAGCCCTTGGACTATTGATTCTGAGACATCTACAGGCCATTTAGCCGATCCACACACAAATATACCATCAGTTGCAAAATCAATAGGACGCAGTTTTACATGAGCCTCTAAAAAGAAATTATTAGATTCTAGGGGAACTTTTAACATTTGAGAAAGTTCCTTGTTATCATTATTTGCAATTAAGGGCGTTGATAATATGAGTAAATCGTATGAAATGATCATTTCTTTTCCTATATACTCGTTACGAACTTTAACTTGATCTTCTTCGATAATTGGCAATATATCTCCATCGTATTTTATAAATATTATTCCTTTTTCTCTTGCTCTTCTATAGTAATCTTCATAAGTTCCCAGTGTATACAAATCTCTAAATAATATAGAAACATTAACACCTGGATTTCTCTCTTTAAGAATTAAGGCGTTTTTTAAAGCAGTCATGCAACAGACACTTGAACAATAAGGTCTCTCCTCATTTCGAGAGCCTGCACATTGAATCATCACGACATTATTAGGTATTGTTTCGTTTTCTTTTAACTTTCCTTCGCATTCGTTTTGTGTTATTCTCTTTTTACCATCGTACCTAAATAGGTTATTGGGTGTAAAGAGTGAAGCCCCTACAGCTACTATGATTGTACCGATTTTTAATTCAATAATCTTGTCTTCTTTTTCAATTTCTACATCATAATTACCAATATAACCTCCAACACTCTTTATTCTTGCCTTAGTATAGACAGTCAGATTATCAGAGTTGTATACTTTGGTTTTCACATCTTCCAATAATTCTGTAGCTTCTATATCGTGCGGAAATAATTTATACAGAGTGTTCAATCTTCCACCTAATACATCTTCCTTTTCTACTAAGTATGTTGTAAAACCCTGTTTGCTCAAACTAAGCGCAGCATTCATTCCAGATATACCTCCCCCAATGACCGCAGCTCCTTGGTTAATACTAATTTTTATCATTTCTAGAGGTTGTAACTTAATCGCTTTGGCCACACCCATTCTGATTAGATCTTTTGCTTTTTCAAACGCAGCATTAGGATGCTCCATGTGAACCCAAGAACATTGTTCTCGAATATTGACAAAATTGAAAAGGTAAGGATTGAGTCCTACACTGGAAATGCATTCACGAAACAAAGGTTCGTGAGTTCTTGGTGTACATGAGGCCACAACAATTCGGTTTAACTTAAAATCCTCAATCGCTTTTTTAATTGCTGTTAAACCCGTTTCTGAGCATGTATATAGGTTATCTTCGCTAAATACAACGCTTGGTAATATTCTTGCATATTCCGCAAGTTCCTTACAATTTATTATACCTCCAATATTTGTTCCACAATGGCAAACAAATACTCCAATCCTTACAGGTTCTTTATTTTTTTTCTTTTCTATCATATTAAACCTCCTCTTTTTTACAATAATTCCTTCTCAAGCGGATATTGGTTTAAGAGGTTTCTTTTCTTTGACCTTTTTCTTAATATATTTATCCTTATCTTTTTTTTGTTTATCTGTTGCAACCCCAATCATAATTGCTAGTAAATTTGTTAAATCAGTTATTTTTAGTTGTATTTCTTCCAAAGGCTTTTCCTTTTTCTCATGAAGCATGCAACTATAATGAATGTAGCATTTTGGACATGTTGTTATTAATAAATCTGCGATGCCTTTTGCCTCAACAAGCCGATCCTTCTGTAATGCTTTTGATAGATCATTACAATTAATGAAACAACTCACTCCACAGCAAGTGGAATTTTCCCGATTTTTTTCCATTTCGGTAAAAATTACTCCATTCTCCTCCATAGATTTGAATATCTCCCTAGGAGGAGAATATACATTCATGTGTCTACCTAATCTACAGGGATCATGATATGTAAGTTCTACATCATAGGACTCTGTAAATTTCAATTGATTGCTCTTTATTTTATCTGCTATTAATTCAGAAAGATGAATAGTGCTGAAATTTACATTATCAATATATTTAGGATAATCAACTTTTAAAGTACGATAGCATTCTGCACAAGCAGTTATAATAGTCTCTATACCTAATTCATTTATTTCTTTAACATTATGTTCTGCTAACTTTTTAAAAGTATCAAAATGTCCTTTCCATAGAGCATCATGACCGCAACATTTAGCGTTTTCAATGACAACTGGCGACTGTCCAAGCACTTCGGTTAAAACTTTTATACCATTCTGAGCAATTTCTAGGAGGTTAACTTGATAATTCTCGAATACAACATCTAAAATGGGTAAACAGCCTAAAAAAAAAGCCGTTTTCCCCTTTCTCAATGTTTTATATCCATCTGGAATTACATCAGGTGGGATTTTAAAACCATATGGAAGGTCTGCTTGAATTTCAGAAATAAGTGTCAGAATTCCATCATGAGTTTCTTCGTATTTAATCCCTTGTTTTACTAAAAGGGTCCTAGCAAATCTAATAAACTCAATAAAGTCCACATTTTGTGGGCAATATTCCTGACAGGTTCTGCAAGTCAAGCAATAACGGAGAATTTTATCATCCAAAATCTGATTCTTAACCCCAAAGGCTGCCAATCTAGTTATCTGATGTGGATTTAATAAAAATTGTTCACCGACGGGACAGCTTGAAGTACACTTGCCGCATTCAAAACAACTCAAGATTGATTTTGTTTCTTCAGTTTCAGAAATTTTTTTTATGAAACTAAGATCTAAATCTGAAGATTTTATAATATCTGCCATTAGATATGATCCCTCTTATTCTTGATCCACCGAGAAATTTTACATATTTTATAATTCATTTTTTTTTTCTAATAATTAGATATAACTTGCTCACATTTAAATGCAATGATCGGATCCGATAATTTATCGCCTTTGTATGATCGGATACGATCATCGATGGCGGAAATATTATCGGATCCCAACATCACTAAACGAAATTCCTATCATATCCCAACATAATGGAGATAATTATAAGTCTACGATCATAAACTGACATTATGAAGGTAACCAGAAGAAAAAGCCCGGAGTCACGATCGATCTCAGAAATTTACCGCAAAATTGCATCACAAATAGGGTAATTTGTCGGAAAAGAGTGACGATTTACAGACAAAATGGAACTATACGATCATCCAAGCTCTAGAGAAGTATGAAACCAAAAACTAGTATTATCATTTTTGATAATTCTTAGATTGTCAATTTCATCTTTTGATATTTTTTCTTTCTTCATGTTTATACCTGAGAAAGTAAAAAAGAACAAAAAAAAGTTGTTATTAGGACATCTTTTAACTATCTTTAAAAGCGTTTTTATAGCGTTTGAACTTTTGCTTACCATAGCTTATTATCTTTGCTAGCATTTCTGATTTTTTCACGGAAGTATTCAATTCAATTGGTTCTCTAATATATCCCTCTTTTAAAGCGTTATTGTAAATTTTTTCACCTATATTTGTTCTAATAATCGCAGTTGTGTATTTATCTCTAGATCCTAATCCACCAAACGAGATATCTGCGTAAACATTGGAAAAATCCCTACAAGCAAGGCAAGCGGGGCGAGCAATTTCGTTCAAGTCTGAAAAATCAATGAGAACTGATTCGCCGGTTTTTATTTCTAGCATTAAATTATCTTTAATATTCATATTAACAACATCCTTAAAAGAAAAACCGTATTTTTCTTCCATCTTTATTCTAGCGTCATTATCAAAAGAAAAGTTAAAATTACAAAATAATCCTAAAGCATATTTAACGACATGTGCGGGAAGAATACTTAACTCTTGCATTTTTCGTATGGAGTGTATCTGACATGGAGTACCTACGACGGCAATGTTCATTGTATCCGCTCCAATGATTTTTTTTAACTTGGTTATTGTTGGAATGAAGGTGTCATAATGCTCTAAACCAGTCACTTGCTGTGTTATGTCAAAATGGGAGCCGGCAGATTCTATAAGCTCTTCTTTTGTCGTAGCAAAAAATGGAATCCTGTTGAATGGCCCCTCTTTTTTACAAACTAAAGCTCCTTTTATCAAATTATGGTCTATTAAATAACTTAGAATTCCAGTTACAACACCTCCATCTGTTGCCTTAGCTCTAATCTCTTCGGAAGTTGATTGACTCGATGTTATTTTCTTTCTATTACCTATTGACACCCTATAATTGAATCGTTCGTTTAATTCCTCGTTTAGCACCCAGGTTTGGGGACACACTAAATAACATAATCCACATTGGAGGCAGTTATCCTTGTTGCTATATTCGGGGGGTCCTGATGCAGACATTTCAATCGCTTTTAATTCTGCAGCAGAACAAAAACTCACGCATCCTCCGCATTCACCACAGATTCCCTTGTCGTGGACTTCCTTTTTTAAATCTTCAAAAGATTTTGGTAAAACTTCACTAACCATTCTTATCTACTCTTTTTTAGCAATTATATTTTATTGGTATTTATTTTAACGATCGCCTTGCATTTTTCTCAATTCGGCTTGAGAAAATACTGGACCATCGACGCATACGAATTTTTCGCCAATATTACATCTTCCACACTTACCAATTCCACATTTCATCCTCATTTCTAAAGATTCCAATATTTGTTTGGGTTGAAAGTTTAATTTATCTAGAACTGCTTCAGTTGTTTTTATCATTATTGGAGGGCCACACACAATCGCAACGGCATTTTCCGGAGAGGGATTAACAGCTTCTACAATTGGAGCAACAAATCCTACTCTTCCGTCCCACCCTTCTTCAGCGCAATCAATGGTCAAGGCCACTTCTATGT
>JBHLMB010000054.1:0-7769 GCA_048938565.1 Promethearchaeota archaeon
ATGCTCATGGCATAGGAGAAATTAAGGCAAATTACGATTCTCAAGCACAGATTCAATTAGACGGAACTCCAAACGAGAATTTTTGGATTAACCATAGTAACGATAAAGTAACGGTGCCATTATCAACTGCTACTACTGTTGTACCTGGGTATATCGTGTATTTGAACCTGACTTTTGTCTATAACGACGATTTTATGTATATATTATGTATGTGGAATGATACGACAATTCCATCGCTGGAATTTTACGACGGTATATTTTTCTGTTGGAATATTAATGTCCCTAATTTTACTGCGGATTATTCGAGTGGGATGACTACTATTAATATGGGAGGAGGCGAAGTAGATTCCTGGAATTGGAGATGTGACGAGATTGTTGGTACAGGTGTACCAGATTATTGCGAAGATGCTTATTTTAACGATGTTGTAGGAATCACGCCTTACGAGGATCAGAATGTCGAAATGGCGTACACTGTTGTAGAAAACGAAACTTATACTCTCGAAATCAAAAGAGCACTTAAAACGAATGACCAACACGATATACAATTTAAGAAGAATGGTGGCCTTTACAAGTTTAACCTTGCTATTATGAATGACAACATGGACGAAGGTCACGCCATTTCATGGACTTGGGCATTAAATATGGGTTTTTTAAAAAGTGAATTTCCTTTCGAGACTATCCTAATCATATCGTCCGTATGTGTCGTAGGAGTAATAGCAATAATTAGTGGTGTTGTATACAAGAAAAAACGCAATGGTTAATGATAAATAAATATTTATTTCTATGCAATACTTAGTAAAAATCTTAATATTTCAAAATTAGGGATAAAAAAAATCTATTCTCGTTTTAAGTACGAGAAATTAAACATATGATAAACACAGAACTAATATGAAATCATTAGAAAAAAAAGATCAGGACGATTATAAACCAACGGGATTAGGAATTGATCAGAATAGAATAATTAATAATTTAGACTTACTCTATTCAATGATAATTGGAATAATTGGAGGGATTATTTCTCCATTGGTTCCTTTCAGCCTGTTAATAAAAGTTTGGTACCCTCTTACGGGAGGTACACAGCTCGTAAGCGGGCATCACCTGATATGGGGTGCTATTATTTATGGATTAACGAGGAAAAAACAGACAATCATAATTACTATGTCAGCCAAGGGATTATTGGAATTTCTATTCAACGATCCATGGGGGCTTCTCATTGTTTTTGTCAATATTTTCGAGGGATTGTTTTTAGCTTTGGGTTTTATACTAGTAGAGAAAGTTGGTGAAGGAGAAACTAACCTTGGTTGGGCCATTGCCGGTGCTATAGGTAATTTTTTTCAGGCTCCATTTTTTTGGATTTTAAACCAACGATTTTACTTGCATTGGACTTTATGGACGATATCTTTCTCTTTTGCTATTATTTCTGGAATGCTGATAGTAGGATTGCTGGGAAGGGCCCTTAAAAATAGCCTCATTAAAGCAGGCGTTCCAACAACTTATTGAATGGCTCTAATATATAAGTAGAGATATATAAAAGAAAAATAAAAAGTAATTAGTTAATATCTTGGTACTCTTTCTATAGCCCTTTCTTACGTTTTACTTTTTTGATGAGAATTTCGATTATTTCTCGATCAGACAGTAGACCAACGGGAGCATCTTTAACTTTCCGCAACATTATTGGAACATAGTCTATTCGATAGGCAGTTCCCTCGCATTCAACGCCACAAATTTTAACCGGAAGGACAATGTCTGCATAAGCAGAGGTTGGGGTCTCGTGAGGCTCAACAGAGATTAGGGGGTGCTTAAGCATATTTTCTACTGCTGCTGCAGGCAAGTTAAGTACTGGATCGGTTGCAATTATGAAAGAACCATCAATCTCGTCCCTTGTAAGGCATGGAACTGTCTGAAATGCATTTCCAACACTAAATGGGCGCTGTGAACAATCATACATAACGCTTAAATATGATAAAATACTAGTTTTTATATTCATACTTATTGAAAATAAATAGCACTAATAACGAGCGGATTAAATATAATCAAAGACTTCAAATAATGAACAATGCAACGTAGAAACTTTTATATCTTGTTATTTTCCATAATTTTTGGAAATTTTGTAATTTGGATTAATGTATATGCATTTATTATCCTAGATGCAAGCCTCCCAGGTGATACTGTTACCTTCAAGGGAGATGGAATAATTTCCGAAGTCAGTATTTCTTTATCAGATGTAAAATCCAACGAATACCAGCAAGTAATTGACAAGGAATTTAGCTTTATAAATAGCGGTTATAATGAATATACTGACATATATTCGGGAGCATCTTTATGGAGCATAATACAAGTAGAAGTCATGCTTCTTGATGATCCAAGCTATTTAACATTCCGCTTCTACGCTTATGATGGATATAGTTCTCCTTCAGCCCTTAATCTATCGTTAGCAATGACATATCCAGAAGATGTCATAATAGCATATGAAAATGATGGTGTGCCTTTAAATGCTCAAAACGGTGGTCCTTTGAGATCTATTATTAATAGGAATATTATACCAAGCCTTTTTAATTCGCAATACGCAGTTCAACAACTAAAATTTATCGTAATTGATTACGCATGAATTAAAAAATACAAAATAATAATGATTGAAGCAAAATCTATACTGGCTATACTGGAAAGTCTGGAGGAAAAGGACCATTTAAAGGAAAATAACGATATAGGAGAATATAAACCAACAGGTTTTAAAACCAAAGAAAATAGAAAATTGAATAACTTAAATGTTATATATTCCATTATTTTTGGCGTATTAGGTGGAATCATTTCGATTTTAGTCCCATTTAAATTACTAATAATGGTGTGGTACCCGTTCGTTGGAGGCGGCCATTTGGTAAGCGCGCATCATATTTTATGGGCGGCACTTGCCAATGGGTTCACAAAAAATAAAAAAACCATAATGCTTACAATGTCCATTAAAGGACTCCTAGAGTTTTTATTCAATGATCCATGGGGGCTTATCATAATTGGCGCAAATCTCCTTGAAGGAGCTTTCTTAATGCTCGGTTTCTATTTGGTGGAAAAGCTTGAAGAGGAAAAAACATGTCTTGGGTGGGCAATCGCTGGAGGTTTCGGAAATTTCTTTCAAGCAGCCTTCTTTTGGATATTATATCAAAGATTTTACTTGCATTGGATTTTATGGGTTATAACATTCACTTTCGCTATCGTTTCGGGTATATTTATCATTGGCTTGCTAGCAAAGTCGCTAAAAAACAGCCTCATAAGAGCGGGAGTTCCCACAACTTGTTGATCAATGAGGTGTAGAATAAATAATAAACAAATATATTGCAGTTAACCTAGAAAATTTCTCGTTTATTTATGGAGATAATAAAAACAACAATCCTGCCATTTCAAATGTGTCTCTCAAGATATATGAAGGAGAAACGCTTATAATTGCTGGTCCAAGTGGAGGAGGGAAATCGACATTAAGTTATGCCCTAAATGGGGCCATTCCCTGGAGAATAAAAGGCTATTCTAAGGGTACAATAGAAATATTTCAGAAGAATGTAAACGATTACAAGTTTTTCGAAATATCTAAACTCGTGGGATTGGTCTCGCAAAACCCTCTAGATCAATTAGTGACATTCAGCGTTTACGATGAGATCGCTTTTGGACTTGAAAATTTAAGATTACCTAAAGAGCAAATAGAAGCCGAAATTGAAGAAATTTCGCAATTTATGGGAATTTCTCATTTGTTAGATAGAGACATCGATCAGCTAAGTGGGGGTCAAATGCAATTAGTTTTATTAAGCTCATTTCTCGTAATGAAACCTAAAATCCTAATTTTAGACGAACCAATGGCATTCTTAGACCAACATTCCGAAAGCTTATTATTAGAAAAACTTAAAATGTTAAAGAATTCTGATAATTTTAATTTAACATTAGTGATTATTGAGCATAGATTATCGAGAGTGATAGATCTTGCAGACAAAATCCTTGTTTTAAATAGGAACGGGTATGTAGCTCTCAAGGGAAAAATAAATAAAGTTCTTGGTTTAAAATATAATTCTTTAAATGAATGTAACCTTAGAATTCCTTGGATATTAGCTCTATTTCATTGTCTTAAAAACGAAATACCCGCCTTTCAATCGAAAAATGAGGTTGTTAGATATAATGATTTTTCAAAGATCGTAGAGAATCTCAACCAAAAGGAACTTATTAAAATCCGTAATCATCTTTATAATACAGTAATTCATCCTCATGAGATTCAAAAATATGAAACTTATAAAAAAGATATTCAATTTCAGGAACTTTATACAATATCCTTGAAAGACAAATATTTTTATGAAGATCAAGGAATTATAAATAATTCCAATAATAACACCTCCAACAAGGCCATTTTAGACATTCAAAACTTACATTTTCAATATCCTAACTCAAATATCAGAGCAATTAATAACATATCATTTACGATAGAAAAGGGCGATTTCATAGGATTAGTAGGTCCTAATGGTGCAGGAAAAACAACACTATTGTATCTCTTAGCGAACTTATATCAACCCACATCAGGTAAAATCTATTATAAAGGTGAAGATTTAAAAAAAATTGATTCGTTCAAATTTTCAAGGGATATAGGATTTATTTTCCAGAATCCCGAGAATATGATATTCAAAAATAAAATAAAGAGCGAATTATTATACGGTCCAAAAAATTTTGATTTATTAGCAGATATTGAAGAAAGTTACATCCAAAAATTAATGTCCCTGATTGGAGAACCAAATCAAAATAAAAACCCTTTCAATCTTAGTTGGGGTCAGAAGCGTAGACTAAACTTAAGCTCAGTTTTCATTTATAATCCTAAAATTATTCTATTAGACGAACCCTTTATTGGTCAGGATCAAAGAACCATTGATTTCTTGGTTGAAACTCTCTTTATCGAAAATAAACGAGGAAAAACGATAATCATCTCGTCACACGATTACCAACTACTTCTGAAATACACTAAAAAAATTCTAGAATTAGATAAGAATGGTTCGCTAAGGTATTATGAAAATAAAGAAAGCTATTTTAGAAGACACGAAAATTTAGGACCAATATTGCTTTTAAATAAATTAGATTCTATGATAGAAAAATATAGGTAAGATTTAACAATGACAAGAAAGAACACGGAAAATTTAGACAAGAAAAAGTTTATCTTTTCTTACTATCCTGGAAATTCCTTTATGCACGGTCTTAATCCACTTTCTAAGCTGTTCTTTCTTGTTTTGTTAACATTTCTAGTGTTTTTTATTAGAAGTCTTATTGTGTTGGGTGCTATATCTCTTTCAATGATGATTCTTGCTTTAGGGTCTGGTATTTCCCTCAAAAATTTAGCCCATAAATTGAAGTTTATGATATTGCTCATCGTGATTAGCGTATTCATTAATATTTTTTTTAATGCAACTTATCTGGAAAGCGAGGTCTTGTTTTATTTTTTCAGCTTGCCTTTTCTTCCTATTCGACGTCTTGCAGTGTATTACTCTCTAAGGGTTTTTTTTAGCGTGTTAACGCTTTATACATCCACGATTATCTTTACAAGTACGACCCACTTAAAGGATTTTGTCTACGCACTCTTGAAGCTAAAAATTCCCTACACCTTTTGCTTTCATTTTATGGTAGGAATTCGTTACATCCCTATGATTGAAAAGGAAGTTAAAACGATTGCGTTAGCACAAAAAGCACGCGGTTCCAGATTAGAAAAAGTAAATACTCTCAAGAAAGCATATAATTTTATTTTTGAACGCTTAAATTCGGCTTTAGTTTCTATCCTACGAAAGGGGTATACAACATCCTTGTCCATGGAGAATCGTTGTTTTGGTATTTATAAATCTAGAACCAATCTTACAACAAGTAAATTTACAGCCAAGGATTATGCATTTATTATCATTTCTATAATTATGTTCTTCACGATCATTTTATATAATTTTAATCTTCTCCCAGTTCCCCAACCCCCTTCTCTTTATCATCTCTTCATTGAATTCTTCAAGTAGCCTCTAATTGCATTAGAAACAATTTTATTAATGGCTATTTTAACTATGTAAGAATGTAAAAAGGTTATTGTACTTGCTCTAATTATCTCTAGGATGAATAAAACTAATTGAAATATTATGTACAAAAAAAATCAATTGATTGAGAATGAAAAATTGTTTCATTACGCTTGTATCGTGTTGTCTATGTTTTTAACCAATTTCAATTAGTTTTAATTTGTTTGAATAATTATTATTTCGTAATTTTACATACTCAATATAATATCGAGTTAAGAAAATGCCCCTAAGAATTCGCTGGAAATCGGACGAGTATCTTCCCATTGGGCTGATGCTGTTGGGAGCCTGTGGCCTGTTTCAATTATTATTTGTATTTATAGCCCAATATGCCTTGCACATTGGAGATTATCTGATTATCATCGTGATTCCCCTTGCCATCACTGGAGCACTTTTTTACTCGTGCAAGATCTTGTTTGAAAGCTATGCCCAGGTCAAAAGAAGAAAAAACCTGAAAAATCAATTTCGAAAGAAAAAAGAAATTAAATCGAAGTTCAAAAGATTTCTGGCATTTCCCGTATCAAAACCCTTGATTATCACTTGTTCCATTTTTACTGGTGTTTTTATCGCTACATACGCCATATTTATCGTGTTTTCAGATGTCCTCATTTCATTTTTAATTGCTGAAAATGTAAGTGCAATTACATGCCTCATTATTGCAGATTTCATCGAAAAGAATTACGCAAAGATTCGCAAGTTTTAATGTGAACGATGGGTAGGATAAACCACGATTTAAGTTATATTTTTTTCATTTAGAAGTGTTAGCTAAAAAAGCTAATTTGAAAAGAACAGCGAATACAGACCTTTCAGAAGTAGAGATTACGCTTAAAAAATACATCGAAATTTGGAATAAGAATAAAAAAAATGCAACTGAAAGTGATTGGAGGGAACTTTCAAGAGTAAAATATGATTTAGGTTATTTGTTGTACCTTCGAGGTTTTTTTGAAGATTCTATACATTACTTAAAACAGAGTGTTAATGATGCCGAACGAGGAAATAATTTTGTAGGAATGTGGATGAGTAAGATTATCGAAAATCAAGTTGCTTATTATGGAAATATCATTGATTTAAACGATTATGAAAAAATTCTTCTCGAGTCCTTAAATTTTTTTAAAAACGCGGGATATGGTCCAGAAAAAAATCCATATGCGATTAGATGGATTATGAATACAAATGCTCATCTTTTTGAATTAACCTGCGATAAAAAAGATCTAAAATTTGCTTAAAACCATTAGAAAAACTTGAAGATGATACTTGGATAAAAACTTACGCTTCTGAAAATTTCCTAATAACTTATAAGGCAAGAATTGCCCTTCTACAAAAAAGATACAAAAAATCTATAGAATATTATGAAAAGTATTTTTCTGATCTAGGTATAGAAGATGTGAGAATCATTAGAAAAGAAGCTTTATCGAGAGATTTTTTAAATTGTGGTTTAGCATATAAAAATGAAAGAAATGACAAAAAAGCAATAGAAAAATGGAAATTAGGGCTTTTAACTCCTAACGATACTGCTAACCATAAATGGAAAAAACTTATTGAAAGTCAATTGAAAAACTATGAAAATGATGATGTTTTTTAAATTCACATAACTATGATCAAGATGGATTAATAATGGTAAAAATCAACACGGTACTCGGGCAGATAGATCCTGAAAAATTAGGTCTAACATTGCCTCACGAACACATCGCTTCTGGATATCCTGGA
>JBHLMB010000054.1:7779-9712 GCA_048938565.1 Promethearchaeota archaeon
CGATCCATTGGCAAGACCTTATGATAGAGAGAAGATTGTTGATGTTTGCATTAGAAACCTAGAACCCGTGAAGGCTTATGGAGTCAATACCATTATTGATGCCACGCCAATCGATCTATCTCGGGATGTCGAAGTAATGAGAGAAGTTTCAAAAAAACTCGGAATCAATATCATATGTTCCACGGGTAGATACACGGAGAAATTAGGTAAATGGACTTATTTTCACTTGAGACAGCGAGATAAAATAGGTGACATGAAGACCGAGCTCTATGAAGGCTTTATACAGGAGCTAAACCACGGTGTAGGCAAAACTGGCATTAAACCGAGTCTTATTAAAGTGGCAACCGGGTTGAATCAAATTTCAGCTTGCGAAGATGCGACATTAAGGGCAGCAGCTCAAGCCAGCAAGGAAACTGGCACGCCCATCACGACCCATACAGAAGATGGCACTATGGGACCAGAGCAAGCAGACCTGCTCATCAATGAAGGTGTGAATCCACGAAAGATTATGATCGGTCACATGTGCGGTAACACTTCTTTAGAATATCAAACTGAGGTTTTGAAGAAGGGTGTTTATATTGCTTTTGACAGGTTCGGGATTGAAATGATAGTCCCTGATCAGGCACGGATAACCACGCTGATTGCGTTGTTAGAGATGGGGTATGGCGATCGCCTGATGATTTCCCAGGATTTCATTGGTTGCGGTCATGGTCGGGGTGGGAGGTTGCCTGAAGAGCAAATGAAGACGATTATTAATTGGTCCTATACGAACATCTTTCGCAACATTATACCTACCCTCAAGAAAGCTGGTATAAGCGATTCCCAGATCAAGACAATGACGAATGACAATCCAAGGCGTTTTTTAAACGGATTTCCGTGATCAATGAATGAAAATGTCATTAACATTAGAGATTATATTTTTTATTTCGTTTGTTAAATATCTCTTCAGGTTTTTTTTTAACCCTTTCAAACAGTTCGATTAATATATGATCAGGACCCTCTACCATAACATATTTAAAAGAACCTGAATTGGTTATTGGTTTCTTAAACTCAAAACCATTTGTTTTCATATGCTCAACTAATGTCTCTAAATCATCTGTTTCAATACCTATATGATGAAAAGCTCCACGGCCTTTATCTTTCGGTGGTTGATCGTAGAAATTAATTTTAGAATTTCCAATTTTAATCAATACATTTCTTGCCCCTGCGGCTATTGTATCTAAAAGAATTTCTGCTTTAAACATGTCCTGATAAAATTTCAAACTTTTTTCAATATCTGAGGCGAATAAATGAACATGGTGTAATTCAATTTTCATAATTATTTTTTTTTTTTAATACATTAAAAAATTAGCCTTTAGAAAGATTTTAAAATTATTTTTATAATAAACCAAATGCTTGATTCAAGAGAATATTTTTGACAATCAATGAGTACGCTTAAAAGGGATTGCTATTAATAGTTTTAATGACGGGCTTCGCCCCGTAATTTTAAACTCGAACAATTAGAGGATTAAATAAAATAAACATAAAAAAACAGAATATTAATATCAGTTTTTAAGGATCTCTATATTTATAAAGACCAATTAAGATTTTAAATCCTCAAGTTCGGGTGCGGTTATGAAAATGTATTTCTTTTCAATAAATCTCTTTTGGACTTTTTTTGAAGAAACTGATAAGAGTTGTTCATAGATGATTAATGCAAATGCGATTAAACCCGTCACGAATAGAGGAAGCACTATTAGAATCAGTGGTGTAAGATATGATACATCGCCAGGATCAAGTACTACGAAACATCTCGTGATTATATTAATAAGTAATAACAATGTAGAAATTCCCGTAAAGTATTCAAGTACATGTTCGAATAGACTGTGCGTTCCTTTTAAAACGGGAGTTTTAAGAACTTCTTTAGGAAATTTTCTATAATATATAATTCCAC
>JBHLMB010000055.1:0-400 GCA_048938565.1 Promethearchaeota archaeon
CCGTTATCATATAATTTGCACCTTTTTCATTGATAAATTCAGGAATACTTCCTACTTCGTGTCCTGGATTGGGGTAAACTTTTTTATCAGTTACTTTATGATTGTCAATAGTAATAATAGTAAATTGAGGCGCTCGTCCAAAATGAGGAGAAACATTATTACCATCAGTACTGATTGCATATATCATCGTCATAATACTCTTTTCTCTTTTTTTCTCTTTTTTTTTGCTTTTCTGTTTAGATAATATTTAAATAATAAATTTATTTTCTGAATTATTATTCATAATCTGATAATCTCTAGTTATATATAAATCTTATTAAATATCATTGAATTTAGGGAAAAAAATTCTACTGAAATATTTAAATTATAATTAATGGTTCTAAGATTTATCATTAATAAT
>JBHLMB010000055.1:410-9564 GCA_048938565.1 Promethearchaeota archaeon
CTCGATACAGAGCCAGCGGTTCGACTGCTAAAGAGAATAAAAGGGCTAAAGGTCAATTCCCTTGACAGCGAGTTGTGTTGTTACAAGCCGCTTCACCTCGAACAGATCATTAATAATATTAAGTCGAGGGTGTTCCAAATCTCATAATTGATTATAATTCGTCAATTATTTCTCTTAAAATCGTCTCACTAAAGGTACCAACTAGAACCCCATGTTTCACAATATATTCTCCGTATTTCTTAATATTATTATTAAAACGCTTCCCATCCTTAAAGAAAATAAGTGCTGGAACGGAAGCTATCCCATGTGATATGGCTAAGCTAGAGTCATCTCCAATGTCGATTTCCTTAAACTTAAGAATCCCTTCCTTTTTGAATTTATTCATTATTGTCGAAAGGATCTTACAAGATCGACACCATTTCGATCCTAACACAAGTATAAATGTTCCTTCTTTTGGAATATCGACATTATACTTATTCATTTCATCAAGAATAACAAAATTTTTTTTTCACAAGTTAATTGTTAACCTTCCTTTATTAAGGTTAAATATGAAAATATTTCTAAATATAGGGGACAATTATTTTTATTGAATAATGATTCATAAGCTCCCATTCAAATAGAGAATAAAATATTCCTTTCCCTTCTATTTTGAATATATATTCATAATCCTTAAATAGTTACTTTTACTATATATCATTAGATTTAAAATTAATATAAAGAGGTGAAAAGATTAAATGCCTGGTGGAGATGGAACGGGACCCGGAAGTTTAGGTTCTAGAACCGGACGAGGACTAGGATATTGCGCAGGTTTTGATAGCCCTGGATTTACTAAAGCGCCGGGAGGATTTTGGAGAGGTGGCTTTGGTGGTTACAGCCCACGTGGAAGATTATGGGGGGGGCGAGGGAGAGGGCAAGGTTGGTGGCCAAGAGGCGGCATTTTTTATGGGCCATTGCCTCAATATATTTCCTCAGAGATAAGTCCTGAACAAAAAGCAACAATTTTAAAGCAAGAAAAAGAATATATTGAATCTGAGATGAAGATTCTCAAAAATAGATATGACGAGCTATTAAAGCAAATAGAATCTTCAAAAACTACTGATTGAATTTATTATATTCTTCCTTTTTTTTAATTAATCATCCGGAATTTTAGTATTTCAGCCTTTTAGAATAGAAAATTGGCAAAAATTATTAAAATAATTGAAAATCTTGATTGTTGATAATAATTCACATTATAATGAGGAATTATTGAATTTTAGATATATAACGGAGTATTATGAATAATTATTCGGAATATTTATTAATAAAGAATCATAATTTGGTCACAAACCTATTAATATAGGCGAAAAAAGGTGATTTAAAAAAATGCCTGGTAGAGACGGAACTGGCCCTGAAGGAAAAGGTTCAAAAACTGGACGAGGATTAGGGAATTGTTCGGATGAGGATTATTCAAAAAAATCTAAACCAAGTGATTTTGAATTATCTGAAAGTAGAAACCCTACAAGAGTGGCAGGTAGAGGTAGACGAAACCGAGGGAGATGGAAATAAAATTTACCTTCGACACACAACTATAAAAAAACCTGAACCTCCACAAGACCGTACTTTTGATCTTAAAGCCTGGGAAAAAAAATTAGTTCATCAAAAAATCTAAAAAATAATCGAAGAAAAAACCACCTAAAAATGAGGAAAAAAATTGAATGTAGCTGAATATGGATTTGATTTTACGAATAAATACGAAGTAAGTGGTAAGCCAAAATTATGCTGGTCCTGCATTAAAAAATACGAAACAGGATTTATGGTAAATAGTAAAACTAAGATGCGCAGGATTTTTTTTTGTAAGGATTGTTTAGAAAAATCGTCTAAATAACTCCTATTATTTTTTTTCAATAAAATGTATGAATTGGTTATGGAGAAGGTTTCAGAAAGCATTGAAGATTACTTGAAAGCCATCTACTTAAGTTCTAAAAAGAAGAAAGGAGGATGGGTATCTAACAGCAATATTGCATCATTCTTAAGCATTAATCCTGCTTCGGTGAGCACGATGCTTCATAAGTTAAAAAGAAACGAATTAATTCAGTGGAAACCAAGGTCTTCACTTAGACTGACACAAACTGGAAAAGAAATCGCGAAGAAGCTAGTGAAAAATTATAATTGCCTTTACTTTTTCTTTAAAGAAATATTACATATTAACAATACAGTTCTAGTAGAACATATGTGCTGTAAAATAGAACATCATATAACTACTGAAGTATCGATTGCTCTCTCAGAATTAATTAGCTTTAAGACAACAAAAAAGAATAAATTCTTAAACCAAATTTCTTGATATCAATTAATTCATTAGAATATAAATAAGAATGAAGGAATCCGTATTAGAATTTAAAAACTGATCCAACGCAGACATTTTTAAAAGAATTGGGAAATTCTTCTTTAATAAGTTGCCTGTATTGAGTACAATGGCAAGCTCCAATAAATTCAATATCGTGTAAAAACGAAAATTTCCTAAAAGCATGAAAGCCACCTATTATTGCTAATATTTCATTCGATTTTCGAGCATCTATTAATAAATTCTCCAGCCCGGGATGAGTACACCCGACTAAAATCACATATTTGTCATATTTTGTATTTAAGAGTAGTGCTTGTTCTTTAATACGCCCCCCATATATACCTGAAGAATACACATTTTTCTCAATTTCGGTCTTATCATCAACTTCTCGTATATCCAATTCAGGAAAGGCATCTTTATAGCGTTTTTTTACACCCTCAGGAATAAATAATCGAAATTCGTTGTTAAATTTCACAAGTTCTTCTAATCCCCCTGCGTGATCGAAATGATCGTGAGAGATAATCACTAAGTTGATTTTAGCGATATCAATTTTTGCCTTAGTTAAATTATGCATTAGAATTTTACCATTTGAACCTGCATCGAATAAAATATAATGATTTGTGGATCTGTTAAAAATTACTGCTGAAAATCCAAAATCCTTTATAAATCCATCCATTGCACAAATATCATCATAGAGAATCTGAATCTCAAAAGATATATCTATTTCTTTCATTGTAATTAGGAAAATTAAAGGTTAAAAATTGTACCAACGCTTGCGTTATAAGCTTTTACCAATGGCGTGCTTTTTTTTTTCATCTCAAAAAGAAAGCGATCCCCCGTACAATGGATTGGAAACAAGTATAATGGTTTGTTTTCCGATTGAAAATTCAATAGATATTCAATTGTTTTTTCCAATCTCTGTTCATTGGCACTCGCCATGTGGAAACCACCGATCACATAATTTATTGGCTTGTCAGTTAATCTTTTAACATGATCAAGCGTATTCATTATTCCTGAATGACAACATCCCAATAATACCGATACACTATCTTCCTTTTCAATTATGACACACATATCATCTGAAATAGAATCGGTTCTAAGAATCCCATCTTGATTTATAAGAAAGTCCTTTGAAATTTCAAGATCGTGATTTCGAGGAATTTCCCCACTTAAAATGATTTTATAATTATTTTGCGAAAATATTTCATAACATTCGTTTGTAAATACAATTTTACCACCTAATTGTTTCATTTTTTGAAGATCTACAGGTTCTTGATTTACAACTTTTTGAGAGGATATTAAAGGTTCAATTACATCTCGTTTCTTGTTATCGTAGTCCTGCAAATTAATTTCAAAGCTTCTTTTGAAGAATCTTTCTTTATTGGCATTTCTATGGCATAGTACTGGAACTTCATTTTTTATTTGTTTCAATAAGGGATAGAGGGCTCCAGAGTGATCAAAATGCCAGTGGGATAGAGCAACACATTCTATATCATCCAATCTTATACCTTGAACTTTAGCATTATTTAAAAAAGTTTGATTGAAGCTACCAACATCAAAAGCAAAAGTAAATATGGGCTTTTCTTCCATAGGTTTGTTATTCTTCTCAATTTTATATATATTCACCAAGAACCCTAATCCGTGCTCCCCTAATGAGCGAGTTATGAAACTCCTATTTATTTCAACGAATTCTAAAGCATCATCGTCTTTAATCTCTTGAAAAGGTGACACATGATTATTCGTCATTAATATTACTTCGGTCTTATACATAGCAAATCATCGAGTTTTGAAATAATTATGAATTTTTATTCATTATTCTTTTTTATTTGATTAGTATGATGCTTGTTGAATATAAAAATCTTATGAATTTAAGAAGATATGACGTAATAAACGATATTACCAGTTAAAAACCCAATAATCTTTTTACAAGTAGATGATTAAGAAGATTAATACCAGCATATCGATGAGTAGGCAAATGAAAATTGGAATTTTCGATTCAGGCGTGGACACTCCTGAAGAAATCATTATGGCTGCGGGAATGACGCCCATTAGGTTCTTTGGAAATCCTACTTTGAACATAAAAAACGCTAACGAGCATGTTCCCCCAAATCATTGCATATGGGCTCGCAATATTCTCGAGCAAGCTATAAAAGGCGTCGATAAGGACGTAAAAGGTGTCGTGGTAACTCACGGATGCGATTGTACCAATCGTGAATTTGACATTTGGCTAGAATGTATCGACCTTGATTTTATGTATTTTTTAAACACGCCTTTAAAACGCGATGAAACAGCCATTAAGTTTTTTATAGAAGACATCAAGGAGATGATCTCTCAAATTGAAGACAAGTTTGAAGTGAATATAAATTCAAGTAGGATTCGGGAAGCAATTAACTTAACGAACAAGATAAGAATAATATTGAAAGAGATATCAGGATATAGAGCTAAAAGGCTTATTAAGGGTTCAGAATTCCATCAACTCGTAAAATACGCTCAAATGAAAGAGAAACAAGATATTCTCCTCTTATTAGAACAAAGACTTGCATCATTAAAAAAAGCAGAACCAATAATCAAAAAACATAAAGAAAAAGAGATATTGTTAACTGGATCTGTCATCGACGATACTAACTTCATAGTTTATCTAGAAAATCTAGGATTCCATATTGTTGCTGACGATCTCTGCATTGGTTCGCGATATTTTTGGGATTTAATAGATGAAACAGTCGATCCCGTTGAGGCACTTGCGAGATATCACCTTAAAAAACCAATTTATAGTACAAAGGTTCCATCAATCGAACGATTTACCTTGTTAAAAGAATTAGCACTAACTTATAAGGTTGATGGAGTTATTAATGTAGCACAAAAGTTCTGCGAGCCCATATTATTTGATCATCCTGTTATGAGTAAAAAATTCAAGCAAATTGGGATTCCCTATTTATTTATTGAACTTGGATACAATAGGGAGTCATACAAGCAATCTACAACTAGATTCGAAGCTTTTGCTGAAATCATATAGATGAGGAGCAATGATGGTTGAAAAAAAGAATCTTAAAAGTAAAACTCTTGATGCCACTAAGGGTTTAAAATTTGAAATGGCCAGGCATTATCTTGCGATAGAGTACGCCATAAAGAAAGGTAAACCAACGGCATGGGCGACTTCTGGCTCTCCTGTCGAATTACTTTATGCAATGGATGTACAACCAATGTTACCAGAAAATTCGGCTACAATATCAGCCGCTAAAGCAAGATCGAAAGAATTTATAGAAATAGCAGAAGACGAGGGATTTTCGTACGATTTATGTTCGTATTTTAAGACGAACATAGGAGTTACCTTGAGCGAGACTACCGATATTGAAGTGGGAGGCATTAAAAAACCTACTTTCATGCTTTCTAGTGATGTTATATGCGATACTCATGTTAATTGGTTTCAAGTTCAAGCAGAGCGCTATAATGTACCACATTTCACGATCGATGTACCTCATGTTGTAAGTAACACGAGTAATAAGCAAAAGAATTATTATAAAGATTATGTTACAGGACAATTATGGGAGTTCATTGATTTTGTTCAAGCCATTACTGGTCATAAATGGGACGAACAAAGGGTTAAGGAAGTTGCTGAAAATTCGTTTGACTTGAGTAAGGCCTGGCAAGATATTTTCGAATTGAGGAAGGGCATTCCAAGTCCCTTATCTACAAAAGACACATTTGGAGGGCTTTTTCCTCTATTTACAATGCCAGGATTGAAATCACCAATTGATTTATACAAAAGCATGTACGAAGAAGCCAAGCAACGACTGGATGATGGTGTTGGTGCTCTTGCGGAGGAAAAATATCGCTTGATGTTTGAAGGCATTCCATTCTGGTATAACTTGAAGTTTTTTAACTTCTTAGAGCAATACGGAGCAATTATCGTATATGAGCCATATACATACGTATTTTCTAAATATTTAGATCCTAGCATTACTAAAGAAGTCCTCCTCAAAAAACCCATTGAAATAATTGCAGAACTCATGTTGAGTTTCTGGTATATTTACGATTTAAAAACACGCATTCAGAAGTTTCAAGAAACCATAAAAGAATGGAGCATTGACGGCGTCATCCTGCATAATAATTTATCCTGCCGGCCAAATTCTTGCGGAATGTACGACTTGAAAAAGCACCTTATGGAGGATTCTAATATCCCATGTCTGATTATCGATGGTGACATGAACGATCCACGTAAGTTAAATACAACTCAAACTACAAACAAGATCGAAAGCTTTTTAGAACTCTTAGATAAGCAAAAAAAGAGGTAATCACCACATACCCTTTACTTATTATCTCTTTTGGATACACTGATAGTGCCTGCGATATCCTCCAGCTCTTTTTTACCTATTCGCTTGAATTTCGGCTCTTTTTTATGTAAGAAAGCACCCAATCCCTCACTCCATTCTAAAGAGAGAGCATTTTCTATGAAATAGATCTTCTCCCTATCTATGGCTTCCTCCAAGCTTAATCTCATTCCTTCGTTAATGGTCTTTTTTGTTATAGCAATTGAGGTCGGACATCCTTTAGCAATATTTCTTGCAATTTTAAGGGCGCTTTCGAGGACCTTATTTTTTGGTGCTATTTCGTCAATAAATCCAATTCTCAAAGCTTCAGAAGCGTTAATTGGTTCCCCACTAAAAATCAACTTTTTTGCAGTTCCGACACCAATTATCCGGGGCAATCTCGTGGATCCTCCCCACCCAGGAATAAACGCAACTCTCGTTTCGGGCATTGCGAATGTTACGTCTTCTGAGGCTATTCTAATATCACAAGCACACCCTAACTCAATACCTCCACCATAAGAGAGACCTTTATATGCAATTATAAATGGTTTAGGAGATTCTTCTATCATTTCCATTGTCATGTGTCCTACATCTAGGATATACATACCACTTTTCATTTTTCTTTTTGAACCGTATTTACTCACGAGATCTCTCAAGTCGGCACCCACCGTAAAGATTTTGGATAAAGCCGTAGTAATTATTACGGAAATGACATCGGTGTCTGAATTTAATTTTTCGATAATATCTTGTAGTTCAATAAAGAATGATTCGTCAATTGAATTCCGAGGGGGATTATTTAAATATAAGATCAGAGCAGTATCTCGCTTCTCAATTTTGAAATGTTTATAGTTGTTATCGTACATTGCAAAATTCCAATTAAGGTCTAATGAAACATTGAATCGAAAAAATAATTTGCGATATAAAAACTTTATTATTTCAAATGAATATTTTTTCAACGAAGAATTATTATCAGCTAAAAACCACATTAATTGCTTTTACTTCTAATCAACTCAAGTTGGGCTATTAACCAGCAGATCTCTATGTATGTGCTCGTAGATTTTAAGATTTCGTCAACTTTTGATTTTATTTCTGCCTTTGTGGGATTTTTTTCCAGTGTTTGTTTGAGTTGATTTTTAGCAAGAATCTGGCATAATTCTTCATATGACTTTCCTTCAAGAGCAATCTCGTGAGCCCTTAGAGTTATCTCTGCTTCAAGATCGGGCGGTAATCCCGCTTCAATATACTCTCTTGTTTCGTTTACTTTTATTTTTAGCTCGGTTCTCCGGTTAAGTTCCGTGTCATCTGGAATGCCCTTTTTTAATATATCCATTAATGCGAGAAAGCTTCCATATTCTTTTCCTTGTATCATTTCAAGAATTTTTACCTCTCTTTTTCTTTCCTTTTTTATTTGTGCAATTTTACTTTCTAAATGCTTCTTTTTCTTATCCGTGGCTTTTTTCCCTATCCATAAATAAATGATCTTATCGTCGTCAATAATGTAGACATTCTTGTCAATGAAATTTAGTTTTTTTACTTTTCTCAAAGAGCCATTTTCGTATATACTATAGAGAAGCATTATGAACTCTTTATTCGTTGCTGAATATAATAAAGAAATGTGGTGTTATAAGTCTTAGGAAATCCCTGACAATAAATAATAAAATAAGTAAAATATTCTAAGAAATAAGTGTTGAATAGAAATTCTATAAATAATTCAATAAAATATTTAATTGGATGTGATTAAATGGAGAACAAACAAAAAATACTTATAGTATATTATTCTCTCTCGGGAAATACAAAATTCATTGCTAAAGCCATTAATGAAGTAATCGATGCCGATATGGAAGAATTAAAGCCTGAAAAAGAACTCAAGGTAGGAAAAGCATCGACATATTTTTGGGGAGGTGCCCAAGTATACATGAAAAAAAGACCCAAATTAAAATCATTAAAACACGAATTATCAAATTACGATTTAATTTTTATAGGTACTCCAGTATGGGCTTGGAATTATTCTCCTCCAATTCGTTCTTATTTATACGATCTTGATCTCATTGGAAAAAAGTTTGCAATTTGGACATCAGCCGGAGGTCCTACGGAAAAGGCTATTAAAAGGTTAAAAGCGAGATTAGAAAAGGCAGGTGCCGAAGTTGTAGGGCAGATTAGGTTCATCGAACCATTGAAAAATAATACAGATGAGATGAAAATCAAAGCCCAAGAGTGGGCATCTAGTGTTAAAATAATATAATTCCTAATTTCTTTTTTTTTTATAAAAACGATGTGGAAATGGTGAAATTAGAATCCCATTCTCACATTTGAGTTAGGTGTTAAAATTAAGTAATACTCCCCTAAACGACCTATTGAACCACCATTTTCGCTTAAAAAGAATTTAAGCTCGTCTATAGTTCTTTTGAGCAACTCCACGGGAACCTGCTTGTCTTGAAGGAGCTCTCTAAAGTTTAATATCAGGATTTTTCTTGCTCTTAATTGCTTTTTGATATCGTGTATTTGTTCAAGAGACTTGAAATCGTAT
>JBHLMB010000056.1:0-9489 GCA_048938565.1 Promethearchaeota archaeon
CTTATAACTGTAAATCTCATTAATATTTAACTGATTTTTAATTTAGTTATTACTACTTTAATTTAAGAATTTTTAAATCTTTTTTTAAAGAATTTAATTTTGATGGATGATTTCTTAATCTTTTTTGCGTAGCATCGCCCAAATTGTAAGATTTGTTCCTGGTATTACACCACTTTCAACAATTTTAAAACCAAAATGTTGATAGAGTGAAACATTTTTTTCCTTGGTTGTTTCTAAATAACAGGGCATGCCTTGTTTGTCAATTTCCTCGAATTTTGATTTTAATAATAACCCCGCATAGCCACTTGCTTGGTGATCTGGATCCACACCGATTGGATTTAAATACCAATTAAAAAAATCGGCGTATTATTTATGACATCTGTATTCACACTGAAATATAGGTGCATATTTCTCATTAAAAGATTCATCAGTCAAAATAGAGGGAGGTTCGCTATCATAAGACATGCGACATTTTTTAGATCTCTCATCAGTCATTTCAGCATCCCAAAAAGGAAGCCAAACAGCGACACCCTCTAGGTTTGGAGAACTACCATATACTTCACCATAGAGAATCCCATAACAAATTAAATATTCCTTGATTATTGGTACCATTCTACTTCTTTCATCTTCATCAGGGAATAAATAAGTAAGTGTGGGGTAATCATGGAACGCTCGAGCAAGAGTTCTAGCCGCCGCTTTAACTTGTCCCTCAGTTACACGAATGGGATACTCAAATTTCTTCATAATAGAATCTTTTGTCAGGTAATAATTATAATAATAAAAAATGATAATATAATTTTAAAATCTAAGTACATTTCATCTTTCGATATTGACACCATTCTTTTTTAGCTGCTGTAACAAAATTTTAATGTTTGAATCCAATTGATTGTTATTTATATATAGCTTTTTGAGCGATTTTAAGTTTTTAATAGACTCTGGGAGCATCTTTAACTCATTGAAATTAATAGATAGTATTTCGAGCGATCTAAGGTTGCCAATTGACTCGGGAAGAGTCGTCAAGTGATTGAAACTGAGAAATAGCTTTTTGAGCGATGTAAGGTTGCCAATTGACTCGGGGAGAGTCGTCAATGTATTCCTGCTTAAATCCAGATCTTGGAGCGATGTTAGATTACCTATAAAGTCTGGGAGCGCTTGAAACTTATTACCCTCTAACCATAATTTTTTCAGAAATACAAGTTGCTTTATGGGCTCCGGGAAAGTCGTCAACCATTGATGTAATAATTCAAGTCCTACAATAACATCGCCATTAATTTTAACGCCCTTTATCCTATCTCCTCCTAACACATCTACTTCAAGTTCTTCTACAATTGGAAGTGATTTGTAAATAAAATTTTCTAAATCCTCCAAAGCCTTAGCTTGATCACGCTTCAGATTTGCTTTTCCTGTCAATTGATTCTTTCCCTCGTTAGATGATTTCTAATAATAATTAAAATTAATTTGTAAATCTATATTAAATTACTGTTATTACGATTCTCCTTGCATTTGTTCCATTCATCGTTCCAGCTTAATATTTAAATACAAATATTCTCTTTAAAAACTTTTTAGGGTTTATTTTTGCAAATATTATGGGCGTAAAATACAAAAATCTTATATGATATTGAAGGTAAAGCAAATTTTTTTTTAGATGTTAAATAGAGAGGAATAATTATCATGTCGAAAATTAACCTTAAATATTTTGGTGTTATTAATATTAATACTAATTCTGCTGAAGAAGAATACCATTCTACTGAAATTAATTTGGATGGAAAAATAGTTTCTATTTCTCTTTCTTTTAATGGTAAAGCAGTAGATTCAGAAAGTTTCGAGGTAGTCCAAGACTTTCTTAAGAGCTTAAATGAATTACAATCTATAGCAGAAAAAGGAATTAAAAAAAATTTTAAAGATGGAGGAATGGTAAAATACTATATTGATAAATATTTGGAAGATTGGGAATATTTTAATGAAAGGGTACTTAGAGAAATTCTGAGAGAAGTTGATAAAACTGAAAAGCGAGAAAATCAATTATTAGCTGCATTAAAATTAGTACATGTTAGATTTCATGATGATGTTGGAGGTGATTTTTCAGTAATAATGGATTATGCAATAGACCAAGATATTGATGATTGGGTCGTAGTAAACATTAATAAAGATAAAAAAATTGACTACATAACATTAGAAAGTTGAAAAGATATTTTAATCTCAATCCCACCAAAGCGAAATAACTCTCATGTCTTTTTCTAATTTGGGCGCGTTTATTGAAACTTTATATCCCCAACCATATTCAATTTCGGTAGGTTCGAGATGTTTTACAAGTTTTTCAATTTCTTTGATATCCATCTTAGTTATTATGAACACGGTATCGGAATATCTTTATTTCAGGTTGATTATTGCTTATTATTGTAGAAAAAGAAGATTAATTTAAAAGCTTTTTAACACCTTTAAGCGTTTCCATGGCCTCAAATAGAGTAATTTTATCATCTATTTCCTTTAGAAGGTCAATGGCTTTATTTATGTTCGTTATTGCCTTTCCAATGTCCCCCATATCAGCGTGAGTTTTACCCATCTCAATCAATATTTTTCCCATGTTAACTCTATCGCTTAGTTTCTGTACAATTTGATAAGCTTTTCTGTAACTTTCAAGAGCATCGGAAAACTTCTCTTGAGCTTTATGGGCGTGTCCAATATTGGTTAATCGAATTACTCGTCCCGCTAATTCGCCTGTCTTTTTATCGAATTTGAGTGCTTCTTCAAACTTTTCCAATGCGTCCTTAAAATTCTTTTGTTTTAGGAATGCTAGACCCATGTTATTCAAGCGAGTTGCCATCCCAATGTAATCTCCCCTTCCTTGAGCGATTTTAAACGCTTCCTCAAAAGCTTCCATTGCTTTATCGTAATTACCTTTTTCAAGATGAATTAGTCCGATATTATTGATTTGCCCGGCTTCTAATTGTTGGTTTCCCAATTCTCTATTGATCTCTCGTGCTTTTTCAAAAAATGATAAGGCTTGATCAAATTCTTTTTCGTTGTAATGATATACTCCCATCAGATTGATGAATTTTGCTTCCATTTTAGGTACGCTTTTATCTTGGGAAATTTTTAAACCCTCTTGAGCGCAACGAAGTAAATCTTCCCTAAAACCTAATTCTAAATACATGTCTGCGGCCGATTTCCACTTGAGAATCTCAGGAATGTTTGGAAATTTCTCGTTTATCCATTTTTGGAAGGGAGGAACATTAGAATCTTTAGATAAATCTAATTCTGGCACAATCTCATCCTCAAACAAGAGCCTCCATAGATTATTCTCAATCAATTTATTCGTATTTGCCTTGACCATGATAACTCGTGCTTCAGTATTAGAACTAATTTCTGCCAGCAATCGTTCAGTTCGAGATAATCCTTTTGGAATTACGAATGCGGCCTTAGGGTCAAATTCAAATATATCAATGCTATCTTTTTGGTGATGATCGATCCATATTATATTCTTTATGTCAAACAGAATTCTCAATACGGGAGCAATGTCAAAATCGTCGCTTCCGGAATATCCCATTATGATCAATGTTTTATTTTTACTTGCGCCCATTAGGGAGAGCCTTTTGAACGGTTTTAACGATAACACGTAATCATCCTTCCCAAAAGCGCTCATTGTCGTGATTAAGGAATCTCTTGTTTTGATATTCGTTATGATGTTCTTTTTTGCCCCATGGAGTTTATACAAAGGAAACATCCCATTTTTATGGGTTTTAAACGGATCTTGATTGAATTCGTAATCCGTTTCCGTTATTACGGGGAAAATTTGGGATATTTTATCTTGAGGGACTAATTTTTCTAAAGCGTGCTCGATAAGATAATCGAAATTGGTCGTATAGACAGCATGTCCCTCGATAATTGCTTTAGCTAAAAAATAATGTATCAAATTTGGTTCAGTTCCAAATTCAAAATAATCCATGAACTCCAACTCGTAATCAATATAACGCTGAAGCATTTCGCAAATCATTTCGTATCGCAAGGTTTTAATGGACAATAAATTCTGTATTTCTTCAGCAGGAGCACAGAGTTCTAACAAATATTGAATAAATTGGGTTGCAGGGAGAAGTCCCGCAGGAGGATCAATTGAAATGCCTGCTCCAACCATGAACATGTATTTAGTCTCGGAGGAAATGAGGTTTTCAATTGAGTCTTTACAAGGATGAATAAGTTTTTTTTCGCTCATAATATCTTGCACCTTAAAATTAGATTAACTTAAAAGAATAAACTTTTTTATAAAAAAGTTATCGAATTATTCAAACAAAAAGGAAGGAAATGAAATTATAATGTAATTTTATGTTTAATTTCAAAGATTATATAATGATCGTTAATCGTAAAAAAAGTCTTCTTTATTGTTTTCTATATAATCTAGAATGAGCGGATATAGTCTTTCTTCACCAAATAACTTCTCATCAAATAAATGAAAATAATCTTGATCTTCTTTCTGTAATTTATCTAATTGGTTATCTAAAATATCATTTCTTTTATGCGTTTCAAGAGGTAGTTTACTTTGGGGGAATATTGTAATTGCTTCCCTTAAAATCCTTAAATGGTCGCTTGCCTGTATCAATTCAAGGCCAAATAGAACTTCATTTATATACTTGCCACTAGAATTTCTTAGAAACTGTGCTATTCCTCCATTATCAACTTCTCTCATAAAAAGAATGACAGAATAAAGAGCCCTCTGACCAGGAGTTCCTTCTAAAATATGTAATAACTCCTTTTCACCTATTGAGGGGATTATTGGTTCAATTAAAGTATCAATTAGCTCAACATCTTTTAAATCTATTATTTGCGCTTTTGAAATTTTGAAATGTTTATTATTACTTATAGTATTTATTGATTTCTTTTGATATTCAATAATTTCATCATTTTCTTTTATTATCCATTTGAGGTCTCTGAGTTTTGATCTTGCAGATGAATTGTTAGGATTTAATCCTAAGGCTTTTTTAAAGCAATTTATCGCTTCAAGATAATCATAATTTTTATGTAACACATTACCTAAATTATGCCAAGCAAGATGATGTTCCGAATTTAAATGAATTACTTTTCTAAACTGGGTTATAGCTTCTTCATACTTTTTTTCTCGGGATAATTTTACGGCTAATTGATATAGTTCATCGATTTTCGAATTAGTTTCAACCATTATCATCACTTTAAGTCAAGAGGATAATTATTAATTAAGTTTTTTTTGCTCAAGATCTTAGACCTTTAAGTAAAATATCAAAATATAATAAAACTTGGATAAAAAAGTTATCGAACTCTTCCTATAAATTTTAATTCCTAACAAAATAGAAATATGATTATTATTATTAATAGATCATCAACAAATTAATTCAATATTGTAATGAAAAAGGGAGATGTAAAGCATGAGTTATTGTCCTGGATGTGGAACTAGAAAGGAAGAAATGGATGAAAAAATATGTAGCTTGTGTGGTTATGTTTTCAAAACAGGAGAAAATGCCCCTGAAAGCACAAAGAAAATAGAAGAATTGGAAAAAAAAATACACCAATTAGAGCAAGAAAGGGACGTACAAGAAAGGCGCGGCTTTATAGGGAGTTGGTTAGATTTTGGGAGGTCTCCAAAGGGAATTGCTGTATTTGTATTGATGGCAGTTATCATGTTTATTTTCATGGCACTTTTCGTATTTATTCCTTAAAAAACATTAAATGAGAATGTCCTGAAATTCCTCGAAACGATAATATTTGAGAAATGTTCTCGAGATTGAAATATTAAAAAACTTTGTAAGGTTTAGTAAATTTATTGAAAAGCTTAATATCAACGCTGTATTTCAGAATAAATGCTTTTTCTTTTTGTAAAACCTAAGAGCAAAACCTTTTATTCAAAAATTACTTGTGTTAATTGATGTACATTTAATTGATAAATAACACTTTTTACCCGCACATCTCCTGTGCTATGCATTGAAAAACTATTTGGATTGTAGGAATGAGAGGAGGAAGTAATTGACTAACGACGATTTTGGATTGAAATATGAACAAATCAAACCCGAACAATTATGTGAGGTATTTTTGTTTTATTTTGACGAGACATTGGGTCAGATATTATTACTAAAGAGTCCAGAAGAACGGCATACTGACGAGGAAACGATGCGCATTCTCAAGGTCCATTCAATCTGGTTCTTGGACATAAGCGACAAAACATTGCTCGATCGCGTTGATTTAGAATACGGTTTGAAGATGTATTTTGCGAAAAAATTTTTAGCTCCTTCAAATAGAATTAAAAAAAGAGCTGGTTCCAAAGAAGGAGAAACTATCGTCCTAATCCTTGCCCTACCGATTGAAATGGACATTTTTGGAGCAGCTCTCGTAAAAACCACGACGGAACGAATGATGAAACATTTTAAAAACCATTTCGCACGCTTGATCGAAGCAAATATCGCAAGCTTGGATGTTATAAAGACACAGAAAACGAATGAATTATTAGAAGAAGGAGCAAGGATAAAAAAAAGAATGGGAGCTCTCATCAAGAACACATGTTCTCAATATTTTCAATCAGTCATTAAAAAAACTGACACTTCAACCCTAAAAATTCAAAAGACCATTTCGTATCTCTCCTTGAAGGGTGTACCCGTTGATCACATTGCTAACAAGGAACAAAAGGTAGGTTTTTCTAACATCAAGTTTTTTGAAAACCAAACAGATCAAACATCAAGTCCAAACCAAAAAACCACTTTTAGCATTACTGAGAAGAGTTTTGTTGAAGAGACTCAAGAACTAGAAATCATAACAAAAAACAATACTAAAAATATTCATCACGACCTTCACGTTAAAATAACTTCCTTGACGGAATTTTTCGAGCAAGTTATGCTATACGATATAATTGAAGATTGGCTACCTGAAGAAGAGCTCGTGTTCTCGATTCCTAAATACTCTATTAACCAAGAATACATATTTTGCTTGATCGATAAACAGAGAAAAGTGCTTTTTCAACAAAAAATAAGAACATAAGAAGACCAAATATTCTAAATTAATTATGTAACATATATGTTTGAATATCATTCATTTTCTTTTTTTTAAGATTTTCTGCGAATAAAGATACTTAAGGATATCTTTGAAATGATTTAATTAATATATGACTGAATATTGTTCGTCTTAACAGCGAAACATTTAAATAGTGTTCGTTCTCTGTCATTATTGTAGAATTGTATTCGAATACAAAAATATTGGAGGTGATTATTATAGAAAATATGCCAAAATTAAATCATTCTTTTTTGTCATTTATCCAAATGAAGTTATTAATTGATTTTATAAATCAAAACCTTAAAAAACAACTAAAATATAAGCTTAATTCTAGTTTAAAAGATTTAACAATAGTAGAAACAAAAACAGATGACGCATATTCAGTTTTAAATATTCATAGTTCTTGTTTTAATAATCTAAACTATTCTCGTGAAGTATTAAATCTAAAAAAAATTCAAAATTTTTACAATTTTCCAGGTACGAGAATTTACATTGCAAAACACAAAGGAAACGATATTGGTTATATTATATTGGAGCTTGAAGGACCAACAGGTGAATACGGGATCATTTCAAGCGTGGGAGTACTGCCTAAATACCAGAGAAAAGGAGTTGGAACATCATTGATTTTAAAAGCGTTTCTATATTTTGAACAAAACAATGTAATCCAAATCCTATCGGAGATTTCCCTCCTCAACTATGCCGGATATAACTTTCTAAAATCGGTAAATTTTGAAGATTTTCAATTAATTTTCGAAATGGACTAATAGGAGGTTGTGTAAATTGATTCTTAAAAAAATTGAAATAGAAGATATAGAAACTACAGAGTTGAAAGAATTTGATAAAGATGATATTAAGGAAACTATTGAGAACTGGATGAATAAAAAGAAGAAGATAAAATTAACAGAAATTTTTGAGAAGAGGAGTTTTTATATCAATAGATAAATGCGATGATTTGAACTACTATAACTTGATCTTATGCGTTATTTTAAATACGTCTATGAAATTTGAAACATGAAGTTGAGGTTTAACACCCTCAATTACTTTTATATTTTTGTTTATAAATCTCCATAATTCTTTTTCATTTCTCGCAATCACTTGTATCAACAGATCATGATCTCCAGTGCTTGAAGCAACAAGTTGTACTTGGTCATAAGACGATATTTTTTCTGCTACTTCATTTATTTTTAATGGATCAACAGCTAAACCAAGGATTGCTATGTTTTTGTATCCCACTTTAAAAGGATCTATGTGAGTGTAGAAACCTTTAATGACACCTTCTTTCAGGAGATTTTGCACTCGGTTGTGAATCGTGCTAGCTGCTAATCCCACGATATTACTTAAATCACTATATGATATTTTATGATTATCTTGTAAAAGATTTAATATTTCTCTATCTTTTTTGTCTAATTCAGAAAATTGGAGTTTATCTCGTGATTTCTTATAATCGATACGATGTCGTTCAATAGCGTAGAGAATGGAGCGAGTTAAGAGTGTAGGATCAAGTTCATTCTTTACTAAATAATCTTGGGCACCTTTTTTAAGCGATTCAAGAGCCATTGCTTTTTCATTTAATCCAGTTAAAATAATGATAGGAATTTTGGGTGTCAAGTTGAAAATACTTTCGAGCGTGTTTTTTCCATCACTATCAGGAAGAGTGAGGTCCAACAATAAAACATCAAATTTTTTTTTATCAAGACTTTCAAGCCCATCAGAAAGTCTAGAATGTGATGTAATTGTGTAATTAAAATCTCTAGTTTTTTTCAAGATTTCCTTTAAAAGGCGTATGTCAGATGGACTATCTTCAATTAACAAAATATTTATCTTTTCTAGACTCATTTATCATCTCTATATTGCTTTTCTTAATTTACCTATATGTCTTATTTGGTTATATATTTTTCGATGAAACAAGGATTTGATAAAAAAATATTCGGTTCTTTCCTCTTTTGAAAAAAAATATTGTCAAATCTGATTCTTCTTAAATCTTATTCTCATATAGAATTATCGTTTTCAGGAAGAACTACAATTGTGAACCAGAATTGACCAATAGATTTTACTACTTTTTCAAATTCGTTAATATCAACTGGTTTTTTGATATAGCAATTTGCATGTAGGTTATAACTCGCTAATAAATCTCCTTCAGCGTCAGATATACTCAGAATTACTACAGGTATTCTCTTTAGCGTTTCATCGCTTTTAATTTCTTTTAAAACTTCGAGACCGTTTTTTTTTGGTAAGTTTAAATCTAATAAAATCAAAGCAGGGAGTGTTACTTCTTGATATTTACCTCGTTTTTTAAGGAAATCTATTGCTTCTACACCATCACGTACAACTTTTAGGTTATTAGCGAGCTTACTTTTTTTTATAGCAAGTTGCGTTAAGCGAATATCTGCTGGATTGTCTTCAACAAGTAGTATATCAACTAATTTGATATTTTTTAGTTCCATTTCTATAAACTCATATTTTTTAAAACTAATTAGGTAAATT
>JBHLMB010000057.1:0-7141 GCA_048938565.1 Promethearchaeota archaeon
AAATTTGCCATTATTTGATGAAGAAATAGATATTTTGTATCGATATTTAGGACACGAAAGGATTAAGCTAGATAAGGACAAATCCATAGAAAAATTAGCAAATATAAGCGATATAGAAAAAAATATAAAAGAAATTGCAGAAAAAATAGAAAAATCTAAAAATGACATTGGCAAGAGAAAGCTAATGAAGGATTTATATTGGAAAGAAGCATTAAAAGATCTTTCAGAAGGAAGATTAGCAAATGCAATTATTGGATATTTGGATGCTTTCAATGAGCTAATAAAGAAAAATTTATTTAAATTCGCTGTTTTCTCTTTAGTTTTTGGCTGTTTAATATTAATTAATGAAAAAAATGCCCGTATAGCTGGTTTGACTCTTGAAAAACAACTATCAATGCTCCCAAAGATTAAAAGAAATCAAATCAAGGAATTTCCAGAAATTCAACTAATGGAACACATAATCAATGCTCATAAAAGCAATTCAAAGGCTTTAATCAGAGTTAGTTATGAAATACTCATTAACAGGCTAATTTTATTGGAAGCCGAAATAGAATTTTTAAATAAATTTGCTGATAAAGCTATTGATCTTGAAAGAGAACAAGAAGCTCTAACGAGAAAAGAACGAGCACGATTATCAACTTATAAATTGCAATTAGAACAAGCCTTTGATAATTTGCAGCAGAAAAAAAGAGATATTATTTCTGATTCAAAACTCTTTCTTGACAAAAGGAAAGCAATGAGGAGGCGTTATTACGAAAATATTCTATCTTTCCTAAATGATAAGCAGTACTATAAAGCTAGTGAAGAGTATTTAAAATTAGCCTATAATATCTCCAAAAGAAAGGATTTTAAAACAAGCTCATTAATGATGCTCTTACATACATTATCAAGCTTAAAAATAACAGGCAAGATAAAGGATATGAAAGAAACCGTAGATGGTTATCTTAATTCGTTAGGACTTAATAAACCGTTAGTAAGAGAAACATTTGAAATGAGTCTTCTTTTATTTATTCTCGATGTAAAAAATAACAATTTAACTGGTTATAGTGATAAGGTAAAGGATCTCCTTGGAGCACTCCCCTTATTTGAAGAGGAAAAACATCTTATTAAAATTTAAGGTCAATAGAAAACTATATATTATTTTAACATATCAACAAATCTGCTTAAATCCTTCACTCGCATCCTTAAAGTAACTTCAGTTACTTGAGCGAGCTTGCTTATTTCTTTTTGAGTGCGGTTCTCATTACATATTTTTGATCCAATATATATTGCAGCAGCAGCAATTCCTTTAGGATCTTTTCCTGCTGAATTAAATCCACTTTCATTTGCTTTTTCTATTAATTTAACTGCAATGTTCCTACATTTCATAGAAAGATGAAGCTCGTCGTTAAATTTATCTACGTAACGATCTGCGGTAAAGCGTTTTACTTTAAGGTTAAGATTAGGTAAAATTTCAGTATATATCAATCTGTAGCTTCTTATTACTTTTTTTTTCGTGATTTGTGCGACAGATGTGATTTCTTCAACGGTTCTTGGTATTCCATGTACTCGTAATGCGCAAAAAATGGATGCCGCCAAGAGAGTGTCTATACTTCTTCCCATTGTTAACTTCTTTTTAACTGTTTGGGTGTATATTCGGAGTGCATCTTCTGCGACAATATCAGGAATTGCTAAACGTTTTTGTAACCTTTGTAAGTTGGGTAAAGCAATCCATAAATTTCGTTCGTAACTCGTAGTTAACGATCGATGGATTTTGGCCAATCTATTAAACTTGGATTTGAACTTTGGGCTTAATAAGGTTCCTCGAGCGTCACGAGTCCCTCGAATGATCGTGCGTGGTCCGATAGGACTATAAACGCGTTCGTTGCTTTTTCTTTTCTGGATCTCTTCTTGAGTGAAAGCCCTTCTTGGAGAATCGTCCAATATTCTAGAATAAACGGAACCACAATTTAGACAGACATAAAATCCATCTTCTTGGGATATCTTTGGAGAATCACAACATTCATCATCTTCGTGATCTTTTTCCTCGAAAAAAATATTGTCATCATGGTTAGAAGGTGACATCGCTACTGAACTATATTAATTAATCAGGTAAAACTAAAATGAACTATTTTTTATTCTAAGTATTGTTACATAATCTATAACATATTTAAATTTAATTAAATTTATATAAATACATATATCACTTCTGTAATATCAGATTCATTGGCGTTAGAACCAATAACATAAATATCAGCATTACCATAATATGGTTAAATAAAAAAGAGTGTTGTTCTCATGTCTACTAAAATCAATAATATTATAACACAGTTTTCTAAGTTCTTGAACACCTCGTCTGCTAAGGTAAAAAAAGCTAAGTCTATCGAGGATATTTTAAATCTACCAATTTCTAGTTTTAATTTTTTAGAAAAAGAAAAAATGAAAATCATCCAAGAGCTCTTTGATGTAACCAACATAGGAGATATTTCTAAATTAAACAAAAAAGATCCCTTCGAAAAACTTCTTGTTTTTGAAAAAACGGGCGATTCCGAAACGGACATCAATATGAGAGAACAACTTAGGACAAAAACCGAAGAATTAAAAAAGAAGTTCCCCGATCTTGAAAAAAAATTGCAAAAAGCGATAACAATCAGTTCTATTCTTGACAAGATGCCCGAAATAAACGAGGGTCCCGACATGCCAGGGCAAAAAGTAGTGGTGGTCGGCTTAGATAACGCTGGAAAAACCGCTATCTTAAATAAATTTGGAAAAAGGCTAGGTATAAACGACTTGGCATCTCTAAAGCCTACTAAAGGGATTCAAAGACATAATGTCAAATCAAATAACATGGAAATCGTAATATGGGACTTTGGAGGGCAACAAGAATATAGAAAAAAGTACATAGAAAATCCCGATCAGTATTTTCTTCAATTAAATTTACTAATATATGTTATTGATATTCAGGATTCACAAAGATTTGACAAATCACTTGAATATTTTGAACAGATTTTAGAAATTGTCCAATTTTTAGAAGAAAAACCATACATGATGATTTACATTCACAAGTATGATCCTGACCTCAAGCAAGATCCTGAGATATTACTCAATGTTGAAGTTCTTAAGGACAGAATAAACGATCTACTTCAAAAAAAAGTAAACAATCTTGAATATGAAATATATTTAACTTCGATATTTTCTTTAATTTCGAACGAACCAAAATTTTCCAAATACATTAAGGAAGTAATGACTTCTAACAGGTCCATCTCAGATCCCGTTCATAAGAAGGTAGATGGAATGGGAAAGATTTTGGAAGAAACAATGAACGCAATAATTCGCTTATCAGAATCAATTTCTCTTCAAATTAGAGAATTAGACCATCGCCTAAGGGCAATTGAAAGCGCGGGTTTTCAAGCAGCCCAAATGGGAGTACCTATGGAAATCAGCTCATCAGCTCAGGATGCAACTCAAATCAGAGAGGATGCCGTGAGATCTAATGTACTTGACGAGTTAAAAGTCTTATTTAAAAAACAAAAAAGACTTGAACTCTAAATACTATATTTTATAGAAGGTCCCTACCTCAAGCAATTTCATTTTCCTTTTTTTAATGTTCGAACTATGGTAAAATAGATGAGAATTCCATAAATACTAACACATATCAGAAAATACCAAAATTCTGCAAGTAAAGGATTGAATTGATCGATAGCTATTTCATAAAAAGCAATCTCTTCAAGACTTTGAATTGCATGGAGACAGAGAGGACCAAAAAAAAACATCGTAGTCAAACCTCCTAGCAATCCTGCCAAATATCCAAAAATAACATCACTAGGATAATGTACTCCAAGATATATTCTTGAAAAACTAATTAAGATTGAAAAAATGAATAAGACTAGAAAAAGAATTGGATCTAAAAATATAAAGCAAATTACCAACCATTGAGAAGACGCGGTATATGCGTGCCAAGAAGGAAAGCTTTTTGAAGAGGGCAGAGATTCTAAGACGTTCACATCTTCCATTTGCTCATACGGGCGCGATCTATTTACGATTTTCTTAATTAGCATATTTATCCATAATCCATTTAAAATAGTTACTCCGATGTAGGAAAACAAAACTGAATTATACCAAATGAAAAAGTAAAATGCTATCAAAAGTATCCAAAAAGGATGTTTACCAAGAAACGAGAAACTTTTTAAAATTAAGGTAAAATTCCTATTTCTAATCGAGATATACTTTAGGACTTTTTTTTTGTCCCATTCTATCATCCGGAATAAATACTTGTTTTCTTCGTTAAACCTCATAAATAGCAAAGAATAAGAATTAATTACAAAAAATAAAGATGTTCATTTATATGAGATACCTTGGATTGTTCTAATCTTAATATTTCATAAGGTTTATATTGATTAATTCTTAGATCAAAAAAAGTATGGCAGGTATTTAAGTAGTATAGAGAAGTATTATTTTTTTAATATAATCATCTATTTTATCGATTACTGGATCCATGTTTGAGGAATTTCCAACGAAAAAGACTAAGAATAGGGCATTTGAACATTTCATTAAAATAATTGAACAATTATTTAATTCAGTTATTATTTTTAAAGAAGTTCCTTCAGATAATATGTCTCGTAGCGTATCAGCACTTTCAATAGCCAAGGCACACATTGCAGAAAATGTTGTTTTATCTATATCTCTCTTAAAATTATTTGAAACAACATTACCTTCTCGAGAAACGAGCATAACACCAATGAGATTCCCTTTAAGCTTTAATTCAGCTAGAAGTTCTTCTAATTTCTTTGCGTGCCTTTGTATTGATGTTTTATTATTGCTCATCTATCTAAGTAGTTCAAATTAAAAGTTATTAATCAATTTTATTATTTATGGAGAAAAACACATCAGAAAGTACAATTGAAAAACTAATTAAAGAGAGCAATGAGAGATATATTCAAGAGGAACTTGTTCCTTTTTTATCAATTCCTAGTAATACACTTAACAAGGAGGGGATCAATCAAGCTAAAGAATATATTTTATCCTATATTTCTGGTTTTTGCGAAAATATAGAAATTTTTGAAGGTGAATACAATCCACTTATAGTCGCTAGGATAGAAGGAGAATCGAGGGAACAGTTATTGATTTATATGATGTACGATACACAACCTATTAGTAATGCCTCAAAATGGATCAGCGATCCCTTTGGGGCAAGTTTAAAAAAGTTACCTCCACCATTAGAGGAATTAGGAAATTGTTTAATTGCCAGGGGGGCTTTTAACTCCAAGACTCCCTTGTTAAATTTTTTAAATGTCGTTAAAACTCTAAAAAAGCACGAAGCTCTAGGAATATCGCTTTTATTACTATTTGATGGCGAAGAAGAAATAGGGTCTCCATCATTAATTAAATTTTTAAAATCTAATAAGAGAATCTTTAACGATGTAATTGGAGCATATTATCCCTCAGCAAAACAAGGAGTTTCTGGCGAAGCCGTTTTGAAGCTAGGATATAAGGGTATTTTATCGATGAGCTTAAAAACAACTTCATTAAATAGCGAACCACACTCATCGTTCAGTAGATTGATCCCAAATCCCGTGCTAGATTTAATAGGAATCATTAATAGGATCTATTCTAATAATAGTTTTCACATAAAAAGTTTAGCAACACCTTATAAGATGTCAATGGAAGAGAGTTTAATTTTGGACGACTTGTTGAAAACAATTGATCTAGAGAATATCAAGAAGAAAGCAGGAATTAAAGCCATGACGAGCAAAAATGGACATAGAGCATTGTTAGATTACCTTTTCAATTCGACATTTAATATTTCGACGATAAAAGCGGGATATTTGGAAAAAGGCATAAAAAACCACGTTCCTAATGAAGCAACTTGTAATATTGACATTCGTTTTGCACATGATATTTCTATAGATGAAATATTTGGTGAAATCAAGGAAATTGTTGATAATATGTCTTCAAGTTTGCAATCTGAAGTATCACTCGTAAAAAATATGGGATATGAGGGATCTCGCGTTGGAAAAAATTCTAACCTCGTTAAAAGTTTAGTTTCGAGCTTTCAAAAGTTACATGTTAACACCGAAATCTGGCCAATAAGCCCTGCTGCCGCCCCTTTAAGCCAAATTAAACGACTTTTGGGAATAGAATTTATTGTTGGCGGCTTGGGGATTGGAGGATTTGCTCATTCACCAAACGAGTTCATACAAGTCGAGTCCATCGTTAATTCGAGATTGTGTAATTATTATTTTTTAAAAAAGTATTATGAATCAATAGATCAAAATCTATCGAATTCCTAAAAATTTTATATAATTTTACCTATTACTATAATATCAATTATTTTTATCAAATTAATATCTAGAATCGAGTATTAAAAATCAATTATAATTATGATATCTCTTCATATTTTGCTAAGAGTGAAAAAGAGGATTAGAATTGACTACGACCGCTCCATAATTGTGGAGATGTTTCAGGAGCTCTGGTGGGCTTAGGAGGTGAACTGACCTTGCAAGATGCCCTGTTTAAAGTGTGTATTTTTGGAGATGGAGGTGTTGGCAAAACAACTCTTTTAAATCGTTATCTCACAGGTATCTTTAAGGAGGACTCTGGAATAACAATAGGAGTAGATTTTCATTTAAAAAAAATCGAACTTGACCAAAAGAAAATCTCTTTACAAATATGGGATTTCGCAGGTGAAGATAGATTCAGATTTTTATTACCAAGTTATTTGATGGGAGCCTCTGGCGGGATTTTCATGTTTGATATAACTAGATATTCTAGCTTAAAACACTTCAATGATTGGCTTAAAATAATTGATGAAGGTACCATTGGAAACGAGGAAAGGATTCCTGTTCTGATGGTAGGTAGTAAGCTTGACCTTAATCACATGAGAGCTGTTTCTTCTGAAGACGCAATTGAAATGGCTAAAGAAAATAGTCTTTATGGGTATGTAGAATGCTCTTCTAAAACGGGACAAAATGTAGAAGAAATATTTCTTGAATTGACCAGGATCATGATGCAAAAGGCTGGTCTAACTTGATCATTCCATTTTATCCTAGTTTTAAAAAAATTTAAAGTATATTAATAAAATCTTAATTTCTTGAGAGGAAAAAATAGCTTAAATACATCTATAGATTCTAGTCAAGTAATTCTAATTTTATAAAAAATAATT
>JBHLMB010000057.1:7151-9352 GCA_048938565.1 Promethearchaeota archaeon
GATTCATCTCTTGTTGATGAACTTTTTCGATAATATAATAACGCATAAAAAATTCTTACAATGAACAAGCAATAAATAATCTTTATTGGAATAAAAATGGATGAAGATTTATTAATTGAAGGATTAAAAAAAGCCATTGAGAACAGATGCAAACTCATTGTTGTGGCGGACCAGAATAAAAACATATATACTCAATTTGATTTTTCTACTCCAGAAGAAGTTTATATATGGGAATTTGTATCAAACGAATATCTAGATGATGGTTGTATACTAGAAAAAAACCAAATAAAACTACTAGAAGACAATGGATTCCAATCAACAGAGCATAATTTCGTAAAGAACATTGAGTTGGGTGAAATTTCAATTCACGAAATCGCAAGTACATCAATTAAAGTATTTCAAGAAGTTTACGGTGCTCTCCCGTCATCTGAGCTTGAATTTGAAATATTTGATTGCATAAACCAAGATACAGAGCATGTATTTGAAGTTAAAAGATCCACAGCATTTAAAGAAAGAGAGATTAAAATTTTAAAAATAACAAAAAGAGGGCAATTATATTTTGAAGGTGAAAAAGTAAGTGAAGATCAACTAGATAAAAAGATAAAGGAATTGGAAAAAAATAAAAAATTTCTTGCTTGTTTCAGAGAAGCGGCAATGATTAAACCATCAAAGAATATCGAAGCAATTACTAACAAGATTGCATCATCTGGTATCAATGTAATCCCACAAGATATGCTCCCACCAGAATGGGGGAATATTGATGCTTTTGGACTATATTTGGCACCAGATAAATTTAGGATCACGGTGCTTAGAGATGATAGTTTTGCCTTTGCCTTTGTACCAAAAAATTCTAAAGAACTCGTGATATACCATAAAGAAGTACCCGATACGGAAGAGATCCTCCAACAAATGAGCTTTCTAATAAGCTCGAATCGAATCATAGAATCTGGACAATCCGATCCGGATTATGCTTTTTCTGAGGAGCAAGAAAATATACCTTCCCTTCACATTACAATACTTTTCAGTGAAGGAATAGATTGGTCCACATGGTACACTGAAAAAGATATTCCTAGTAATTTCAAATCCTTAATAAAAGACTGTGAAAAGGTTGGTACAAATAGGATAGCACGAGACGAAGAAGTATAAATACAAGGGATTTTTCATTGTTAATTATGATGAATTTTTTTTTATCCATTCTCGCACGATACTAACGTGTTTAAACGCCTTTTTTTTCCACTTATTTTCAAGCATAGTTTTGTTTAAGCCACGAATAGAAGTAATCCATTTCCTTACATCCCATAGTTGCGTAAATTTTAAGATTGTAGCACTTTCCATGTAATATAATCTATTGTATTTGCGTTGAATAGGAATTCTTGTTATATTATTGATAACAACTATTAGAAGGGTAATATCCAAAACAATTATTAAGATATTTAAGAATAGATTAGAAATAATCGTCATTACTGTTAGGATTACGCCTATACTTATTTTTACAAGTGCCATTGATAAAGGAAATCCTTTACTGTCAACTGTTTCCTTGAGTAAGGGATTTGCTTCGGTGCACCCAGCTTTTATCGCAATATTTGTTGATATTATATCAGATAATTGCAAGATTGTAAACAGAATTCCAAGTATTATCATAAAATATTATTAATGATTAAGCTCCGTCTACCTTTAATATTAAAATACACCTTTTTATGTCTTCCATAAAACAAAAATAATTTAGAAATAAATTATCACTTACAGAAACAACAATCTTTAGCGTTAAATTTATCGAATTTAAAATTGAAAAGGAAACTATTTTTTCAGAACAAGAATTAATAAGAATAGCGTTTTTCAATGAATTCATATATTAAATTAAGCTCCATCTTTGATAATTTTGGAATTCGGAGTTCTTTAGTAATTTTTTTCAACAGGTCACCCTTAGATAAGTTTTTATCTTCATCTAATAGGGATTTAGCACTTTCAGCTTTATTTAAAAAATTTCTAATATCTCTTTGAAGCAGTTTTAGTTGTTCGATTGGATTAAAAATTTCTAGAGCCTTTTCAATAATTTCTTCTTCGAATTTCGTTTTAGAGCTCCAAGGTATGTTCAGAATATTCTTATTGAGATCTAACACTAAAAATTGTTCATGCTTTGCTTTATCATATTCAGATCTCTGGATAGTAATATATTCTCTTGCAGAATTCCGGTATTCTTT
>JBHLMB010000058.1:0-7062 GCA_048938565.1 Promethearchaeota archaeon
TCTATCATCGAGGCCAAACGATTTCAATAATACTGTTATTTGAAGAATTGCGTTTTTTGCGTTTATTTTTTCAGATATATACAGAGCTTTTATCAGTTGGAAGGTGGCGTCTCTTATGTTCCCTAAATAAAACATTATTTCTGCGACATAACTTAATCCCTTTATGATTAATTCAGAATAATTCGAATCAATAGCCATATTCGTTCCCTTCTTAAAATATCGTAATGCATGTTCTTGATCCACTTTCTTCCTTTTAATGATGCCCAGATTAAAGTAGGCAATGATCACGCCCTTATTATCCTGGATTTCCTTAAAAGCTTTAAGAGTTTTTTTATATAACTCGAATAAAACATCCCAATTTTCTTCTTTTTCATATATGTATATTAGTTGTTCTAGACAATTCAATAATCCATAAATATCGTCACTATCAGAACAGAGCTCACAGCATTCCAGAAAGACGTTACTTGCTTCTTTTAATTGATTTAATTTTACATGAGAAATACCTATTCCCATCAAGCAGGTTATCTCTTCCTTGTATTGATGAAGTTCGTTGTAAATCAAATGTGCTTTACGATAATGGTAAATAGAATCTTTAAAGATATTTCTTTTATAATATAAAGTACCTAATAAGCCTAGAACGGCGGCTTGTCCTAATCTGTCTTTTTGCTTTTTGAAAAAGTCCAAGCATGTCTTGAAATTTTCTTCAGCAATATCATATTGTTGAATTTCTAACTGCAACATCGCAATTTCGCTTAACATTTGAATATATTCGGATCCCTTTCCTTGAACCAAATTGATTTCAGATAATGCTTCCACTTTTTCGTTTATTAATTGCTGAATTTCCTCTTTGGTGAGCTTAATATCTTTTCTTACTTGGATAGAATCACGCTCTCTATACGCATTTTGGTGTTATTATGATGATTATAACAGTTGTTCTAATATCTCTGCTACATCTAGTATTAATTTTGGACAAACTGTAGTGAAAATATTATCATCAATTGCTTTTTGCCTTCCTTCGGGAGTTGATATATTCACTCCAATTAAATCTCTACAATTAATATTTTGATTACGGTTTCTGAATTCTTTAACGAACTCTTCAATTTTCTGGTATGTCTCATAGTTCGGCTCCACTTCGTTATTGGTTTTTAATTTTCCATGCTTGAGGCCAAGTACCATATAATCTCCTGTAACTGCGCCACATATTTTTCCCATTCTTGCCATCCCTCCACCGAATCCATAGGATGTTTTTAAAGCAAGTTCTTTATCAATGCCGAACGACGGTCCATAAGTTGAAAAAATAATCTGAGCACAACTATATCCCTTTTCAAACATTGAAAAAATTACTTTTTTATTCATATTATTTCAAACCGTTATTATTATATTGGAAGAAGATACAATAGATATTAAGAATTTAAACCTATTTATCTTTAGGAATTTAATATTTTAAAGGAAGAGTTTTCTAAATCATGAAAATAAAAGCGAGATTATGGCAGTCGCTTGAAAAAAAGCAAGTCAAATGTAATGTATGTGCAAACGAATGCGTAATTAATGAAGGAAAGATTGGAATCTGCGGTACGAGAAAGAACATTAACGGAGAATTATTTTCTCTCATTTACGGTTCCTTAATATCTCAAGGAAGCTTGGATCCTATTGAGAAGAAACCACTTTATAATTTTTGGCCGGGTGCTATTGCGTATTCTATTGCTTCAATTGGATGTTCATTTCGTTGCTCTAACTGCCAGAATTGGACTATTAGTCAAGCAAATCCTTCTGAAGATGGAAAAACAGGCCATTACGAGTTAGAGGAGCTCAAGCACCGAGAGATGAGACTTATTGAAATGACTCCAGAGCAACTCGTTCAAAGAGTGCTGAAGAGTAATGCAAAAACGGTTGCTTTTACATATAACGAGCCCCTTATTTGGCACGAATGGATTCTTGATGTTACCAAATTACTCAAAAAAAAAGATTTACAAACGATACTTGTGACAAACGGTTATTCCACACCAGAAGCAAGCAAGGAATTGATACAAGCGGGAATTGATGCCGCTAACATAGATGTAAAGGCAATGAACGACGAGTTTTACAGGAAAGTCTGTGGCGTAAGGTCAGTAAAGCCCGTCCTAGAAACTGCTAAAAGGTTTAAATCGGAAGGAGTGCACGTGGAAATCACGAATTTAATTATTCCAGGCTTAAACGATAAAAAAGAGGATATCCAGAAAATATGTCATTGGATCGTAGTAAATTTGGGAAAAAACACGCCTACTCATTTCTCAGCGTATCATCCTGATTTTAAAATGCCTTCAACGGAAAGAACGCCTTTTAAAACCCTGGACATGGCGTTTAAAATTGCGAAAGAAGAGGGATTGTATTACCCCTACATTGGTAATATAAGACACGACGAAGGAAGCAACACTTACTGTCCGAACTGCAAGCATTTATTGATTGGAAGGTCGGGATACATGTTTACTTCTATCAATATATGCGATGATAAGAAATGCCCTAAATGTGGTCACGACTTGGAAAGAGATATTTTAGGAGAAATCTCGGGATAGGGTATCTAGTTCTCACTAATATTTCATAAGAACTAAAATATAGGGTAAATACAAAAAAAATAAAAATTAAAACGCTAAGGGAGTATGGAGTATCCTGCTATTATAAGCAAGCCTTGAAGTAGACACAATATCGAAACAATGATCGCAAGAGGAGGCCACGATATCGCTTTAGAAGCGGCCATGAATCCTTTAGAGAAGAATTTTACGAGCAGCGCGGATATAACGAAAATGATCACGAATATGATGACCAGTACGACTTTTAGGTTTAAAACTTCAACAACTGCGTATCCTTTTCCAGGGATTAGTATGGCAATAAAAATCGTGACTGCTGAAGCCACAATTAACGCCAAGACAGTGGCAATGGGCAAGTCGTTTGCAGGTTTGATGAACGTAATGATTCCTAAAACGACTAGAAGAATCGAAGTGAAGTAATTTACCTTTTGCTCTACTAATTCGCCGTATGCCGCACTAGGAGGAATGTCTCTATTTAATAATCCCACAACTCCAACAATGATACACAACAATCCAACGAGAAAGCCTAAAAATGTCAAGCCCTTCAAGAATTTCGTGATCTTAAAGTTCCAATCTTCTACTTTCCTGTCTTTGAATGATTTTCGCCTGTATCCCTCGTATAGAGCAAAGATCATCCACATGGCTCCAAGAGCTAACATAAAAAAACCAGCATACCCTGCAATAGGTTCAAGAACATCGCCTATATTTTGTAGTATCAACTATTCATATCACTTTAATTTGTATTTTTGAATTAATGTTACATTTAGAATCATTTGTTTTAAATATAATTCTAACGGAGTCCAATTTTTCAAGAAAGAAGAAATCAAATAAAAGAAATTGACTTAGAAACATGGTCCAGATATGTGTCTATTTCGTTTTGTGTTTGTTCATTGGTCCACTCATATTCAGAAGCCATTATTTTTGCAACTTTTTTTGCAACTTCCTCTTGTAGGTCGTGATGTATTAGGAGAAACATTTCAGTTCGACGGCAAAAAATATCTATCAAATGAGGGGCGAGCTCGTTTCGTAAAATATAAACTATCTCAGCTGGTATGAACCGTGAACCTTCTAAAAATGGAATCTTATACATTTCTTTTTCCTTCATTATTTCCAAGATTTCTAACGCTCCCCTCCCGTATTGTTGATAGAGAGCATTGCTCACTCTTTCATCAAGATATAAATTTGCTTCTTTTAATTTATCTTTCCAATCTTTTTCATTGAGGGTAGCAACATATATTTGTTTTGAAAAACCTTTATTTCTTGAAATATTTGAAAAATTGCCTTTTTTATCCAATTCGACAAATAAATCCTCTGCCATCTTCCGGGACGTCGTAAGCTTTCCACCAGTAATAGTTAGCAAGTTATCATCAGAAAAAAAAATCAAGTGTTTACGGGATATCTCACTTTCTTTCTTTCCTTTTTGCATTACAAGCGGTCTTATTCCCGCATATGCAGAAACAATATTTTGATAGTCCAGTTCAGCTTTAGGAAAATAATATTTCACAGAAGTAATCAAGTAGTCAGCATCTTCTTTCGAACAATATGGATTTGTTAAATTTCCATGGTAATCCGTATCAGTCGTGCCGATTAATGTGAATTCGCCCCTTGGCAACACGAAGAAAGCTCTTCCATCTGTTATAGAACGAATTATCGTAGCTAAGCGGTTTTTAACATATTCTCGTTTAAAAACTAAATGAACGCCCTTTGTTTGTCTAATGAGAGGTTTAGGATGCTTTGGAGGAAACGAGTCGATTAATTGATCCGTCCAAATTCCTGTGGCGTTTACAACTTGCTTTCCTTTAATTTCAAATTGGATATTAGTTTCTAAATCCTTACAATTTACTCCAACAATAGTATCGTCTTGCTTGATATAACCAATCACCTTACAATAATTTAAAGCATCAGATCCACGTATCACGGCTTCCTTGATTGTTTCAATTGTAAGTCTAGCGTCGTCTACATTATTATCGTAATAGATAGCACCCCCCAGATTTCCTTCCTTTTTCAATTCGGGTTCCATTTTGATAATTTCCTCAGAATCGTGCCAAGAATGTTGCTTATAATTAGTATATTGCTGATTAGTGTCGCTCAAATAATCATATAGCTTGACAGCAGCATCAATAAGCTTTCTATTGTCCTTGCCTCCGTCCCAATGAACAAAAAGGAAGGGTATTGGATGGACTAAATGGTTTAAATGCGATCTCAACCAATTTCTTTCTGTCGTGGCTTCTTTTACCAGGTCCAATTCTCCACTGGCTAAATATCTAATACCCCCATGAGCAAGTTTTGAACTCCTCGAAGATGTTCCAGCGGCAAAATCTTGCATATCAACTAAAGCAACTTTTAGCTTCCTCAAGGCCGCTTCTCTTGCCACTCCCGCTCCAGTGATTCCGCCTCCTATGATGATTAAGTCATAAAAAGATTCTTGCATACGTTTAAGAATTTGAGCTCGATTTTTGTTATTCCAATTCGTAGTTAAAAATTTATTTTTCAAGTTATCTTCCGTCATAACCTTACCTAAAATATTCTATTAATCTAAAACTCGCAGCTAATATGTATCTTTTTAACATCAGGTTGTTAGTCATATAATACTTTACCATTTTTTTAAATACCTCCGAGATGACAAGCTAAATCCAAAATAAGCGGATGCTATTGACAATATGAAATTAATTGGTAAATTAGCGAGCGTTATTTGAGCAAATAGGCGTTCTACAGACACAAGATAAAAGACTACTTCAAGTAAGACGATCATAAAAGTATTAAACCACGCATACCTCTTATCAGGGGCTAAAAAACCTGAAATTAAATTAGGTATCACCGTAAGAAGCAACAAGGTAAGAGATGTATATACGATCAAACTAAACTCAAAACTATGAAATAAATATTGAAATGCGTTTGTCAAGTATGTCGAAATATAAATAAGAACGAATAGCACTGGAGTTAATATCACGAGGGAAGATATAATAAGCTTGGGTGTTGAAGGAAATGTTTTTCTCCTCATGTTATCGTTAAAGATAGCTTCAATAGTAATGAGATTCAACTTATCAGGATCCTCGAAGGAAGGAAACTCATTAATGAAATCCAATATAATATTTTCTAATATGTCGTGTATGAGGCTTGAGTTGTCCATTGGGCTTACAATAGCAGCTGCAATAAGGCCTTGCTTTGGATTTGGTTGCATTATTACCTTGTTTCCTTCTCCAAGATCAACATTCCTAACTGCTGTACTTAAGGCCTCCCTACTGAAATTGGCTATAGAGGCAAAAAATCCAATGAGTAAATTCGTATCGAAGCTTACGCTCTCATATTCTTTTGAGAATAATAAAATACCATTCTCCTGCATTAAGTATATACTTTTTAACATCTTTAATTTACCTCAGCTTGTATTGAATACCATATTTCTTGCTCTCTAAAAATTCAATGTATTCACCAAGAGTAGCTTTAAACCGCTTGAAATTGTATAATTTTGGTCCAAATAATTCCAATAAATATATAATGATGATTTCAGGGTCTTCTTTCACGAACAATTTATATTTTTCATTTCTCCTTTCTTCAATAAAAACAACAGAACTAAGCGAACGCATTTCTTTTAGGGCAATTCTATCAGGATTGCTCAATTCAATCGTAATTACCTCCCCCGATTGAGGTAGCATATGAATGTAATCATCAATTGATCCAATATCGGTCCTTTCTTGAGAGATCGTCATAATTTGGTTACAGGTGGAGATTATTTCCTTCGAGCCGTGAATGATAAATATAATATGAAGCTTTTTTTGAATGTCTTCAATTGTTTTACTGAGTTTTTCAATTTCTAATCGTCCTAAATATGTTGAATTCATCGAAAAAAGAACCAAAGAAGGTCTGTCTAATAGGACTCTTGAAATTTGATATATTAATTGCTCTAATTTTGATAAGGTTTTGATTTTATCGTGTTTCCTATCGTAAAGACCAGTTAATTTCAATATTTTCTCAATGAAATCTTTTTTAATTTCTTTTTTTGAGTGAGTTTGATAAATTTTATTTATTTTTTTCAAAAATTTTTTATTTTTTTTTAATTGAGGGGGGACATTGGCTTTGAATTTATTCTTTTCAGCGTTATAGGGTACATTCTTCAGAAGATCTCTCATAACTGTCAAGTTATTAAACGAGACATTATTATCTGGGAAGATTGACTTTATTTTACGCCTTTCACTCTTCAATAGTAGCTGAATATTTCTGCCGAATATCTCAATTTTGCCGGTAAAAGATGCCCTAGTACCTGAAATAACTTGAAAAAACTCTTTCAAGGGATTTTGTTCATTATTAGTATTTTTAAGCGATTCCATCTCATAAAAAATCCCTAATGATTGTCCACGGAGGATTTTAAAGGAAATATTTTTAAAGTTTTTATTTACAGTCAAGTTTTTGAGAATGATGTGTTGTGAGTTTTTATTCAAATTTTCTAGTTTTAACTTTTTACTAAAAATTTCTATCAAAAAATCAATTGTTTCTATCACAT